>PWNY01000237.1 GCA_003557805.1 Bacteroidales bacterium
AGCCTCTCTACAAGCTGAGGACAGGTAATCCGGGCAGCAGCTTTGCATTTGAGATCGCAAGGTCCATAGGCCTACCGGGTGACATACTAAAAAGGGCCGGTTCGCTTGCAGGTGAAAAGCAGATTGGATTTGATGTCCAGCTCCAGGACCTGGAGGTGAAGAAAGCAGAACTTGAAAAGAAAGAGCAGCAGTTACGGCATGCTGATGATTTCCTGGCAGAGATAATAGATAAATACGACAAGCTCAGGGCAGAACTTGACAACAAAAAGAACGAGATACTACTGCAGGCGAGGAAGGAGGCAAAGGAGATACTTTCAGGAACGAATAAAAGGATTGAGAACACCATAAGGGAGATAAAGGAGGCACAGGCCGGGCAGGAAAGAACACGGAAGGCCCGTGGTCAGCTTGATGAATTCATCCGGACAGAGGACGAAAAATATAGAAGCATCCCGGAACCGTCAAAATCCGGCAAAAAACCAAAAAAGAGGAAAAAGCCTGAAAAAACTGAAGCCGAAATTTTACCAGGCAAATTGCAGCCTGGCGACACCGTAAGGATCAGGGGTCAGGAAACTCCAGGAGAGGTAGAGAAGATATCAGGGAAAAAAGCCCTGGTGGTTTTCGGCAGTATTAAGATGAACATCGGTACTGAAGAACTGGAAAAGATAAGGAAGCCCAGGGTGCAGAAAAAATCAGCAAAAAGATCCGGGCAGGGTATGTCATTTGATATAAACAGAAAGGCGGCGAGTTTCAGTCCGGAACTCGACTTAAGGGGCGAAAGGGTGGATCAGGCACTGCAAAAGCTTCAGAATCACCTGGATGATTCATATTTGCTTGGTGTACCACAGATAATGGTCCTTCACGGAAAGGGTGACGGGGTTCTCCGCCCGGCAATTCAGAATTTCCTCAGGGAAACACCTCACGTCAGCCGCTTCAGGAGTGAACACCCGGACCGTGGGGGAGATGGTATAACCATTGTCGACTTCAGGAAGTAATTTCAGTCCTTATCAAAAAGTTCAAGCTGGTTTTTTGTTACATATGACCTGTGAGCTGGTTCATCACGGTATCTTTCCACATGGCCGTTTATAAGTGACTTCATAAAACGGACAGGGGTAAGGTTATTAACCTTGCAATACCTTTCAAGGGCTTTTTTCTGGCCTGTAGTAAGCTTGAATGAAACCTCCTTGTACTTTACAGGTTTTTTCCTGGCCTTTTTCCGGGGCCTGCGGGTTACTGGTCTGTTTGAAGCCATAATAGCTCTATTTTATTCCCCTCCGTGCTCCCTTATCAGGTATACACATACGGGAAAGTGGTCGCTGTATCCGCCAAGGTAGACACCTCCTCCAAATGTACGGAATGGATAACCCTGGAACCGGCCTGAAGGCTGCCTTAAAAACGGGCGGTTGAACACCTCTGCCCTCAGGTACTTAAAATCACTGTAGTCAGAGTTCAGGAGAGAGGGTGTCAAAAGTATCTGGTCGAACAGGCTCCAGGCATCCCGCCAGGCATTGGTGCCAATGCCCCTTCTGTAGAACTCCTCAAAAGGATTATAAAGCTCATTGTCCTGTATCCCCTCCTTTCTGCCCCTGGATCTTAGATGTTCCTTTATGCTTATGTCTGTCGGATTATCGTTGAAGTCACCCATCATAAAAACCTTTGCACCGGGTTCGGCTTCCTGAATAGAGTCTATAATATGCCGCGCAATATCGGCTTTACCCGTCCGTAGCGGCCTGCTGCGGGCTTCTCCCCCGACCCTGCTTGGCCAGTGGGCAACAATAAAATGCATCCTCTCCCCGAGAAGTTCACCTGTAAGCAACAACTGGTCGCGGGTAACAAAGTCAGGCCGGCCTTCAATTATCGTAGGGTATGTCTTATGGCTTTCATACTCAAAATACCTGGGGTTATATATAAAAGCAACATCCATACCCCTGCGGTCGGGACCTGTCTCATGCACAACCCTATAGTTGCGGTCACGTATCCTCTCCTCAGATACAAGGTCTTCCAGCACCACGGAGTTTTCTACCTCGGCCAGGCCCAGCACGGCAACACCATCGGGATTAAGCTCCTGACCAAGCTGCTCAATCACTTCCGCAAGGTTCTCAAGCTTTTCAAAGTATCTTTCGGTATTCCAGCGATTACTGCCCTGGGGTGTCCAGTCGTCATCACGGATATTGGGATCGTTTATGGTGTCAAACAGGTTCTCAACATTGTAAAAACCAACTACTGCGCTGATGTATTGACGCCCGTCGTCAGGGACACTCACAGTACTCCGGGGCGATGAACAACTTGCGAATAACGCTATTAAAAGTATAAAGCCGCAAAAATACCTGGTCTGCATACAAATTAAATTATAAATATTAATTTTGGTATCCAAAAATAATCATTTTAAAAGAATACAACTACAATAGCGGATAATATTTAGATCCAGGGGGCTTTCGTACAAAAAGCCCTTTGCCACCAAGGCTCTTAAAAAATCAAAGGAATATGAAAAAATATCTTTTCCCTGCCATTTCATTACTATTGGTAATATCCCTAAATGCCTACCCGCAGGTTAGCCCGGAAGCCGATACCGAAGCAGACACCCTCGATATTGACAGGGACATCCCGATTCTGACGTTTTCAATTGATGACGTCGAAGGTGATGCTGAGTCACACGATATATCGAGTCTGCTGCAGGGCTCACGAGACATATATGTGAATACTGCAGGATTTAATTTCGGGTCTGCAAGATACCGTATAAGGGGATATGATTCGGAAAACACAACCGTTATGATAAACAGTATCCCGGTCAATGACCCGGAAACCGGCAGGGCCTTCTATTCGGTATGGGGAGGGTTAAATGATGTTACCCGACAGACAGAGCCGGTAAACGGACTCGGGCCTTCCCGCCAGACATTCGGGGGTGTTGGGGGAGCAACGAACATTGTGACAAGAGCTTCTGATTTTGGACCGAATACCAGGACAACCTACTCAAACGCGAACCGGACCTATAACCACAGGATGATGTTCACCCACAGCACCGGGATGCAGGATAACGGTTGGGCATTTACAATAAGCGGTTCAAGGCGTTCTGCAGAAGAGGCCTACGCTCCCGGCACCTTTTATGACGCATGGGGTTATTTCCTTTCAACCGAAAGACAGATCAACAGCCAGCACAGCGTGGGCCTTATAGCATTTGGAGCCCCATCAAGGACGGGCCGGCCGGGTGTTGCAGTCCAGGAAGCTTACGACCTCACGGGTGACAATTATTACAACCCCAACTGGGGTTACCAGGACGGTGAGAAGAGGAATTCAAGGGTAAACAACTACCATACCCCCTGGGTTATGCTCTCTCACTACTGGACACCAGGTAGCGGAACCGAGATCAGCACAACAGCGGCTTACAGCTTCGGACGGGGAGGTTCAACGGCCCTGAACTGGTACGACAGCCATAAATCATTTGACCACCCGGACTATAATCTTGCCGGGGACCCCCGTCCAGATTACTACCGCTGGCTGCCAAGCTGGCACTCAAGCGATCCGCAGATGCGTGAACTTCTTACAGACCTGTGGAAGAACGATGATAGCTTCAGGCAGATAGACTGGCACTGGTTTTACGATGCAAATCAGAGAAACCTCTTTACGGTCAGGAACGTTGACGGGGTCGAGGGTAATGATATTACAGGCCTGAGGTCAAAATATATAGTGGAGGACCGCAGAAACGACAGGACACAGCTGGTGTTCAACAGCACAATAGAACACATTGTGGACCCGACCCATGTTATTTCCGGGGGGCTGAACGTTTCCCTGTCCCAGACCCACCAGTACAAGACAATTGATGACCTCCTGGGCGGAGACTGGTTCTACGATATAGACCAGTTCGCGGAAAGGGACTTCGATGACCCGATGATGGCACAGCCCGACCTTAACAACCCGAACCGCATAGTAAGGGAAGGGGATGTGTTCGGCTATGATTTTACAGGCAACATAAATGAGTATTCAATATTCGGCCAGAGCGAATGGATACTCCCGAGCTGGGACTTCTACATTGCAGGAGAACTTTCACAAACAACTTTCTGGAGAACAGGCAATATGAAGAATGCCCGTTTCCCGGATAATTCATATGGTGATGGGGAAAAGCACAGTTTTACAAACTTCGGCCTCAAGGGAGGGGCTACCTGGAAGATAACCGGCCGCCACTACCTGGACGGGAGCGCTGCCTATATGACACGGGCTCCATATTTCAGGAATGCATATATCAGTTCAAGGGTGCGCGATGATGTTATCGAAGGGCTTGAGAGTGAAAGCATCATGTCAGGTGATATAAGCTATATAGTCAGGACACCATTTATCAAGTCCAGGCTCACCCTTTTCTATACGGAGTTCAGGGACCAGACCTGGGCAAGGAGTTTTTATCATGACGAACTGCGCACCTTTGTGAATTACATCATGACAGGTGTTGATACACGCCATACCGGCGCAGAGCTTGGCATTGACCTGGCACTGACACCGGTATTATCGGCATACATTGTTGCAGGTACAGGTGATTATATATACAATTCAAGGCCGGAGGTAACAATTGCCAGGGATAACGACTCCGAGATAATGGCAGAAGGAAGGACAGTATACCTGCAGGACTACAAGATAGGAGGTATGACCCACACCGCAGGATCCGTGGGTCTTAGATATGACAGCCCGAATTACTGGTTTGTAGGGGTAAACACAAACTACTTCGACGATATTTATATCGACATCAACCCTGACCGGCGCACGGAAGAGGCACTTGAGGGTCTTGTTGTTTCAGACCCGCAGTGGCAACAGCTGCTGGACCAGGAAAAACTTGGCAACAATTTTACATTCGATGCATACATTGGCTGGTCCTGGAGGATCCAATACCAGTATTTTTTACAGCTAAACCTTAGTGTTAGTAATATCACAAACAAGAAGGACTTCCGTATCGGGGGCTTTGAACAGCTCAGGTACGACTCTCAGCAGCCGGACCAGTTCGCCTCCAAATACTTCTACCTTTACGGCAGGACCTATTTCGCAAATATTGTATTCAGGTTTTAATAAATCAGCATTGTAAACGCAACACGATATGATACCAGCTACCGGAAAAATATTATATATAACCGCTTTAATTGCAGGCATCCTGCTGCTGCAGTCATGTGTTCATGATGACTTTGGCGAACCCGAGGCAAGTGAGATACCAGTGGGAGAAGTTATAAGCATTGCCGAACTCAGGTCAATGCACCAGGGTTCCCAGGTCTACTTCGACCGGGATGTTTCTGTGTATGCAACCGTAACAATGGATGACAAAAACGGGAACATATACCGCAGCGCATTCGTCGAAGACGAAACTGCAGCTATAAACCTAAGAATGATGGCACCCGGGGGAGTATACCAGGGCGACTCCATAAGGATATACCTGAAGGGGACAACACTGGGCACTTACCAGGGAATGATGCAGCTTGACAATGTGAACGCCGACAAAAACATTATAAAACTTGCAACCCAAAGGGAAGTTGAACCACTGAGCCTGGGAATTAATCAGCTTGACCATCAGACTCACCAGGGCCGCCTGGTAAGACTTGAAAATGTCCAGTTCCTGTCTTCAGAGGTTGGTGAGCCCCTGGCCGACAGCGAGAACCTGCAGACCATAAACCGGACCCTTGAAGACTGCAGTGGCAACACATTGATCGTAAGAACAAGCGGTTACTCAAATTTCGCTGATCAGCCGGCTCCCGGAGGCAATGGCACCATCGTTGGCATCATTGCCCAGTACCAGCAGGACCTTCAGCTCTATATCCGGAACATGAACGAGGTTGTCCTCGACGGACCAAGGTGCGGTAAGTAACTGGCCCATACCTTAATGGGCTGGCAGCCCAGTAATAAGCTAAATCAAAATGACCAAAAGTATTCAAATCATGAAGCATATAAGGAGATTCACCCACTTAATACTGGTACTCATCCCCCTTATGTTCGGCGGGTGTGAAAAAGACCCGGACCATCCTCCCCTGAAAACAATAAACGAGGATGCAGTTGTTACGATTGAACAGCTGAGGAATATGTACAATGGCAGTCCCGTTGAGATAAGCGGCGATGCAATGCTGTTTGCCACCGTGATCATGGATGAGAACCTTGGTAATATATACAGGAGCCTTATTGTTCAGGATGAAACAGGAGGAATATATATAAGGCTTACCTCCCCATCCTGGCTCAATGTGGGTGACTCGGTGAGGATAGTACTGGACGGTTCGCAGCTGGATGAATACAACAATATGCTTCAGCTGAACGATATTGACCCGGACAGCCAGATAATAAAGCAGTCTCCGGAAAGGTATATTCAGCCCCAAACACTGACAATACCGGAAATTACCAGCAGCAAACAGGCACAACTGATAAAACTGGAGGAGGTACAGTTCACTTTTGAGGACACCGGCCTTCCCTTTGCCGATGCAGTTAACCAAAGGGCAATGAGCCGGACGCTCATAGACTGTGAGGGTAACTCAATTATCGTAAGGACTAGCGGGTTTGCAGATTTTGCCGGGGAAAAGATACCCGAGGGAAATGGCAGCCTCATTGCCGTAGTCACCCAGTTTCAGAACATAATGCAGCTCTTTATCAGGGACCCCGCTGAGCTGGAACTTGATGGTGAACGTTGCCCTCCACCGGGAGGTGACCTTGAGCTGATGAGTATTGCAGATATACGGCAAAGGTTCTCCGAGGGCTTTAACTCGCTGCCACCAAACAGCAGGCTTGAGGGGGTTATTATTTCCGACCGCGAGAATGAGAACATACCCGGTCAGAATGCATACATAATGGATGATAACGGTGACGGTATCGCCCTCAGGTTCCAGAACTGGCACAACCTCGGCATTGGCAACCAGGTCAGGGTCATAATTTCTAACCTGCCGCTGAATGAATTCAACGGGCTTCTGCAGATCGAGCAGATCCCGACAGGTAATGCCCACGCAATAGGGCACGGTGACCTGCCGGAACCCAGGGTTACAACCCTGCGCAACCTGAGGGACAACTTCAGTGACTATGAATCCACGCTTGTATTGATAGAAGATGTGGCAGTTCCCGGCAGGAGTTCGTTTGCCGGCAATATTGAGCTTAATGACGGCACTGCCTCGGTAAATATGTATACCTACCAGTGGGCAAGCTTTGCAGATGAGCAGGTTCAGGGAGGCCTGTATAATATTACCGCGATAGCTTCATACTATTACAATCCACAGCTGCTAATACGCAGCCTGGAAGATATGGAGTACCTTGGTGAAGGTGACCCTGGCGGAGATGTCGACCCGGTAACCTCAATCGATGAGGACTTCCAGTCATATGGCAATTTTGACGATATTGACCGCAATGGTTGGCAGACAATTGCAGAAGTGGGTAACAGGGGCTGGATATGCAGGGAGTTTGGAGGTAACCATTATGCACAGGCCACAGCATTTAACTCACAGGATCCTGTGAACATTGCATGGCTGGTCACACCCCCTGTGGACCTTGACGCAATGAACAACCCGGTATTTGAGTTCCAGTCGGCCCATGAATACCTTCACGATGATGCCATAAAACTTTATATTTCCGGAGACTTTAACGGGGGTAACCCCTCCGGTGCAACATGGGAGGAGCTGGATGCAAGGCTTGCAACTCCCCAGGACCCCAGGCATGACTGGATTGATTCCGGAAGTATTGACCTTAGCGGATATTCAGGCATTATCCATATTGCATGGCGATACGAGGGCAGTCATCCGCAGGGTAATAACGGGTCATTCAGGGTCGACAACGTGAAACTTTTTGATGACATCAAATAGAAGGGCTACCCGGTGCAGAGCTTTTTAAGTACCCCGGCCAGCCCCCTTGCCTCATCAATAGTATTGTAACGGCTGAAGGAAACACGAAGTGATGCTTCAGTACCGCTTCTGCCAAGGGCTTCCAGTACATGGGAGCCCTTGTTGCTTCCCGAGGAACAGGCGCTTCCTGTAGATACCGAGTATCCCTCAATATCAAGTGCCGGCAGCAGCATTTCAGGGTCCACCCTTGCCGGCAGGGTAATATTGAGGATAGTGTATAGCGAACTTCCTTCAGCATCGCCATTAAATTGTACGCCATCAATATTTTCATAAAGCAGCCTAATCAGCTCCGACTTGAGACCGGAAATATGTTCCATATCCTTTTCGATCCTGCCGGCAGATATCTCAAGAGCCTTTGCCATCCCGGCAATACCGTAAACATTCTCAGTTCCTGCCCGCATATTCCTTTCCTGTCCGCCACCCCTAATTATGGGGCTGAACTCTCTCCCCCCTTTTATTACCATGAAACCTGCTCCCTTGGGTCCGTGAAATTTATGAGCACTTGCAACTGCGTAGTCGAAACCGAGTTTCTGGATATTGGTTTCAAATTTACCTATGGTCTGCACTGTATCGGAATGAAACAGGGCGCCATGCTCCCTGCATAGTTCTGCAACAGCCTTAACAGGTATAAGGTTGCCCGTTTCATTATTGGCATGCATCAGGCTGACCAGTGCATCGGGATACTTCCCCAGCAGTAATGACAGGTGTTCCAGGTCTACATGACCGGTATTGCCGTTTTTGACATAATGCAACCCCATGCCCTTTTCCCGGCATATCAGTTCCAAAGGCCTTAATACAGCAGGGTGCTCGAGCGGACTTGTTATAAAGTTCCTGATCCTGCCATCAAGGGCACAACCCCACAATATTGCATTATTGGCCTCGGTGCCCCCTGAGGTAAAGAATACCTCCGAAGGGGAAACGTTCATGATGCCAGCAATGGTCCGCCTTGACTGCTCCAGTTCCACCCGGGCCTTACGGCCATGTTCATGCACAGAGGACGGATTGCCGTATACCTCCCACTGGCAATGCTCCATTACCTGCAGCACCTCCCGGTCCAGGGGAGTGCTTGCTGCATTGTCGAAATAAACTGCTTTCCTTTTCATTATCACAAAATTAAACAAAACCTCGTTTTACTTCAGTTATTGGCAAGTTTATGCTACTTATTGCATAAGTAATTACAATTTATTTCAACAAAAAATGTATTTTTGACACCTGGGCAGAACTAAGGCAAACCGTATTTGCCGGCAGTACTGCTTTCAAAACCTAAAAAACCATATTCAATACCGTGGCTGACTCTTTGGTGATCATCCCCACTTATAATGAGAGGAGCAATGTTGAAAAGGTGTTAAGGCATATCTTTTCACTGCCCCACAAATTCCATGTGCTGGTCGTGGATGACAACTCCCCCGACGGTACAGCAGAGCTAGTAAGCAAACTTATGAAGGAGTTTCCGGACTCACTGTTTTTGGAGCAGAGGGCAGGAAAACTTGGGCTGGGCACAGCATACATACATGGTTTCAGGTGGGCTCTTGCCAGGGACTATGAGTATATTTTCGAGATGGATGCCGACCTCTCCCACAACCCGTCTGACCTTGTAAGGCTTTACAATGCATGCGCCGTTGAGGGCTATGACCTGGCAATCGGGTCAAGGTACATAGACGGGGTAAATGTGGTCAACTGGCCCCTGAGCAGGGTACTGCTTTCCTACCTGGCATCGATATACGTCAGGGTCATCACTAGGATACCTGTAAGGGACACAACAGCAGGCTTTAAATGCTACAGGAGGAATGTACTTGAATCCATTAACCTGGACGAGATCAGGTTTATAGGCTATGCTTTCCAGATCGAGATGAAGTTCGCCGCCTGGAAGCAGGGTTTTAAGCTCAAGGAGGTCTCAATTGTTTTTACAGACCGTACTGAAGGCCAGTCGAAAATGAGTACCGGAATCTTCCGTGAAGCGGTATGGGGGGTCATAAAACTAAAATGGAAAAGCATTATCAGGCCCCGCAAATATGAGGCATAGGGCGATTACACCTTCATTCTGAGCTGACAAAAACCCGTAATATGTCACCTAACACTTACTTTCTTAAAAATGCCACTGTCGTTAACGAGGGTAAGTCCTTCAGGGCTGGAATAATAATAAGTAACGGGCTTATCGAGAAGATCGTACCGGAAGAGAAACAGGCAGGTATCTCCTCCGGCAACTTCATTGAACTTGACATGCATGGCCTGCACGTGATCCCGGGAGTTATAGACGACCAGGTTCATTTCAGGGAACCGGGGCTGACACACAAGGGAGATATAGCAAGTGAATCCAGGGCAGCAGTTGCCGGTGGTATAACCAGTTTTATGGAGATGCCCAACACGCAGCCACAATGCACAACCCAGGAGCTACTGGAAGACAAGTTCAGGCTGGCATCTCAAAAAAGCCTTGCAAATTACTCCTTCTATATTGGCGCAACGAATGATAACATTGACCAGCTAAAGGCCACGGATGCAAACAATGTTTGCGGTGTAAAGGTGTTTATGGGGTCATCAACAGGCAATATGCTTGTAGACAACCCTGAAAGCCTCAGGTCGATCTTCAGGGAGGTGAAGCTGCCTGTAGCTGCCCACTGTGAAGATGAAGGAACCGTAAAAAAGAACCTTGAAAGGGCCATCCGGAACTATGGAGAAGAGATACCACACCACATGCATGCAATTATCCGGAGCCATGATGCATGCGAGCTCTCCTCCCGCATGGCTGCCGGCCTGGCAGAAAAGTACGGCACCAGGCTTCATTTGCTGCACCTTAGTACCGCAAAAGAGCTCAGCCTGCTTGACAACCAGGCAAAGGCCGCAGATAAGCTCATTACGGCAGAGGTTTGTGTACATCATCTTTGGTTTGACATTGATGATTACTCAAGGCTTGGGTCAAGGATAAAATGGAACCCCTCGGTAAAGTTCAAGAGCGATAAACTCGGGCTGATAGATGGCATCAAGAAGGGCTATATTGACATTGTGGCAACGGACCATGCACCTCATACGCTGGATGAGAAAAACAGGCCTTATGTCCATTGTCCTTCAGGAGGACCAATGGTACAGCACTCCCTCCCCGCTATGTTAAGCATCGGTAAAAAGTATGGCATAGGGATTGAAAAAATAGTTGAGCTTATGTGCCATAATCCGGCAGTTTGTTTTAATGTAAAGAACCGTGGTTTTATAAGGGAAGGATATGCAGCTGATCTGGCAGTTATTGACACCAGGCTTCCCCAGACGGCAAGCGATGAGTCCGTCCATTACAAATGCGCGTGGACACCACTGAATGGTGCCAGACTTGATGCAACTGTTTTGTATACTTTTGTTAACGGTAAACTCGTTTATGAGAAAGGGGAACATTACGATGAAGTTAAGGGCCGGGCCCTTGAGTTTTCCAGGTAATTCAAAAGCATGGCAAAACATATTAGCCAGCTACCAACAGGCCGATCAACAATTAAAGATCCCGTAAAATGAAAAAACCAGGACGGGAATTAAACAATAGGGGCAAGATCCGGAAAGCGTTATGTTTAATGCTTTTATCCGGGTTGATAATAAGTGTTTGCAGCTGCACTTTCTTCCGGGCTCCCGGCAAGGATGACTGCGACAAGATACTTACAAGGGAGCAGATGGTTGAGGTCATGACCGATATTTACCTGCTTGAGTCATATCTTTCAGAGTACCGGCACATAGACAGCAGGATTACTGATTCGGCAGGGTTATATTACAGCGGTGTTTTTAAGCATCACAATATTGACCCGGCAGAGTTTGAAGAAGCACTTAACTGTTACCTTCTAGACCGCAGGGAAATGGATCTTATTCATGAACTTATGCTCAACCGCTTAAGTATAATGCAGAGTGAAACGGGACAAGACCAGGTGCCCGGTGATGAACCCCCTCCCACCGGCAGGTAATTCAAAGCGGCAACAGGGCTGCCTGAAGTATTCAGAACAGGCCTTCAATCATATCATCATCAGCCTCATTTGGCAGGGTAAGTTTAAGACGTGGTTCCGCCTCCATAGCCCTTTTTGCAGCAAAAATGGCCTCACTGTTCCTTGCCCAGCTGCGGCGGGCTATCCCATTGTTCACATCCCAGAACAGCATGTTTTCAAGCCTGCGGTCAGCCTCTTCACTCCCATCCAGCACGAGGCCAAATCCCCCGTTTATAACCTCACCCCAGCCTACGCCTCCTCCGTTGTGTAGGGAGACCCAGGTGGCCCCTCTGAAACTGTCACCAATGACATTGTGAACAGCCATATCAGCAGTAAATTTTGAGCCGTCATAAATATTTGAAGTCTCGCGGTAGGGGCTGTCGGTACCGCTCACATCATGGTGGTCCCTGCCCAGTATTACAGGTGCAGATATCCTCTTGTCCCTAACTGCACGGTTGAACTCCCTGGCAATCCTTATCCTACCCTCACTGTCAGCGTAGAGTATACGGGCCTGTGAACCAACAACCATCCTGTTTTCTTCAGCCTGCTCTATCCAACTCAGGTTATCCGAAAGTTGCTGTTGTATCTCATCAGGAGCCTGTTTGATCATTTCCTTCAGGACATCTGCGGCTATTTTGTCGGTAACAGCAAGGTCTTCCGGATCGGAAGATGAACAGACCCACCTGAAGGGCCCGAAGCCGTAGTCAAAGCACATTGGTCCCATTATATCCTGCACGTAAGAGGGGTAGCGGAATTTTTCACCGCTCCCTTCGAATATATCCGCCCCGGCACGACCGGCCTCAAGTAAAAAGGCGTTTCCATAATCCCAGAAATACATCCCCCTTTCACTCATTCTGTTTATTGCATTTACGTGTCGCACCAGTGACTCCCTAACTTTTTGCCTGAAAAGTTCAGGATTTTCAGCCATCATCCTGTTCGCCTCCTCAAAACCTATACCTGCTGGATAATACCCACCGGAATAAGGGTTATGCAGTGATGTCTGATCCGACCCCAGCTCAACTGCCACTTCTTCATCGGCCAGTTTCTCCCACAGGTCCACAATATTGCCCTGGTATGCCAGTGATACAGCCTCCTTTTTCTCCTTTGCCCCCCTTATTCTTTCAATTAAAACGTCCAGGTCTTCATATACTTCGTCTACCCACCCCTGGCTTAACCTTGTTTCCGTTGCCCTGGGATTGATCTCGGCAATTACGCCCACTGCCCCGGCAATGACAGCAGCTTTGGGCTGAGCCCCCGACATTCCCCCAAGGCCGCTAGAGACAAAGAGTTTACCGGCAAGACTACCACCGTCACCCTTTATCATCCTTCCTGCATTCAGAATTGTTATTGTAGTACCATGAACTATTCCCTGGGGGCCTATATACATGAATGAACCGGCAGTCATCTGCCCGTACTGGGTTACCCCGAGGGCATTGTACCTTTCCCAGTCATCAGGTGAAGAATAGTTAGGTATCATCATACCGTTTGTTACAACCACCCTCGGCGCTTCAGGATGCGAAGGGAACAGTCCAAGGGGATGCCCGCTGTAGAGAACAAGAGTCTGTTCATCGGTCATCCCGGCCAGGTACTTCATGCACAACAGATACTGCGCCCAGTTCTGAAAAACGGCTCCGTTGCCGCCATAGGTTATAAGTTCATGGGGATGCTGGGCGACTGCATTGTCAAGGTTATTGCTGAGCATCAGCATGATTGCGGCGGCCTGAAGCGATTTGTGAGGGTAATCCTGAACAGGTCTGGCATATATCGGGTAGTCAGGCCGGAACCTGTACATATAGATCCTTCCGTATCTGTTAAGCTCCCCGGCAAACTCAGGTGCGAGAACCTTATGGAACTTTTCCGGAAAGTACCTGAGCGCATTCTTTACCGCCAGTTTTTTTTCAGCCGTCGAAAGAATATCCTTGCGTTTAGGGGCATGATTGACACCTGGGTCATATGGCTTTGGTGGGGGCAGCTCATCTGGTATCCCCCTTAATACAGCCTCCCTGAATTCCTTCACAGAAACAGTCATAATAAATGATTGTTTATTTAATCATCGGTGTTGAACTAATGCAAGCTCCTCAGTCTTCCGGGCAGTCAGCAACTATATTCACATTTATAAAGGGCAGGTCCCATGTAAACCACTCCTCCTCAATGGTGCTCATTCTGATACCCTCGGCAGAAAACCGCAGGTCTGCCCTGCCACCCCTGCGGGTTTCACCCGGGGCAAGACAAAGGTCCTGTTCAGGGCTCTCGAAAAACAACTGACCGTCACGGTAAAATCCGGCCGTAAAGACAAGCTCGATGAACTCGTCAGAAGTATTGGTTATCCTTAGGTTCAGGATCGCATCGGGATCTTTGCCGAAAAAGCTTGCTTTTTGCCAGCGGTACTCAATCAATACATCCTCAATGGTATCAAGAGGATGATACTGCACCTGTGAATATGCTGACCCGGAGATAAGTAACACAACACCAAAAGCCAGCACACTGATAATTTTGTTTCTCATTTTAAATAGTTTTAAAATTTATCAAATCCTCTCTTTCATGTTTTTTAATGACTGATAAAGGAAGTCCCTGGCCCTGAACAACTGTGCTTTCACTGTCCCTATCGGCAGGTCAAGCTCCTCGGCGATCTCCACGTAAGAAAGTTCCTTAAAATAGCGCATTGATATCAGAATGCGGTAACGCGGCTTAAGGGTTTCAACCACCTGCCTAACCAGCTCAATCTTCTGGCTGCGGATAAAACTATCCTCGGGATTTACCATTTCAGCAACAAAACCAAACTTGTCCTCAGGCTCTTCAATTCCCTCGTTTGCCTCATGCTTGAGTACATTCTTCTTCTGTTTGCGGATAAAGTCTATACAATTGTTGCTAGCAATCTTAAAAAGCCAGGTGCTGAAGGCATACTTGTCGTTATACTGGTGGATATTCGTAAATGCCTTCCCAAATGTCTCAATACAAAGGTCTTCAGCATCGGAGGGATTACCTGTCATTTTAAGAAGCATGTAATAAATAGTATCCCTGTAAAGATTCATCAGCTCGGCAAAAGCTTGCTGGTTATTCTTTTCTGTGGCCTCCTTCAGCAGAGCCAGGTCCCGTTTTGCCTTGTCTGTATGACCTGCATTACCTCCCATAGGGACAAAAATACCATAATCTAAGGATAATACTTGCTATCTTTGAAAAAAAATCGGGCATTTGAATGAAGTTTGAAATAAAGGGGGAAGACAGCGGCAGCAAGGCAAGGGCGGGCTTGCTGCAAACTGGCCACGGAGAGATAAGGACCCCCACATTTATGCCGGTTGGCACGGCTGCCACTGTCAAGGCAGTCCACTTCAGGGACCTTGAGGAAGAGGTAAGGCCGGATATAATCCTTGCAAACACCTACCACCTTTACCTGCGGCCAGGCCTGGAAATTTTAGGCAAAGCCGGAGGGATACACCGGTTTATGGGATGGGACCGCCCCGTGCTTACCGACAGCGGAGGATACCAGGTGTACTCACTGACTGAGCGCCGCAAAATAAGTGCCGACGGGGTGACCTTCAGCTCCCATATTGACGGTTCCCTCCATTTTTTCTCTCCCGAAAAGGTGATCGATATTCAAAGGCAGATAGGCGCTGACATCATAATGGCCTTTGATGAATGCACCCCGTATCCATGTGATTATGACTATGCAAAAAGTTCGATGAAGCTCACACACGACTGGCTTGATCGCTGCTGCTCCCGTTTCGGAGAAAGCACCGGTCTTTACGGATACGAACAGGCATTGTTCCCAATAGTGCAGGGGAGTACTTATAAAGACCTGAGAAGGGAGTCTGCAGAGTTTATAAGCCGGGCCGGCATGGATGGCAACGCCATAGGCGGGCTCTCAGTCGGGGAACCTGCCGGGATCATGTATGAAATGACAGAACTGGTTTGTGATATACTGCCAAAGGATAAACCAAGGTACCTAATGGGGGTGGGTACCCCCCAGAACCTTGTTGAATGCATAGCCCTTGGGGTAGATATGTTTGACTGCGTAATGCCGACCAGGAATGCCCGTAACGGCATGCTGTTTACCCGCGAGGGCATTATAAATATTCGCAATAAAAAGTGGGAAAGCGACTTTGGTGTTATTGACCCAGAGGGTAACACCTTTGCCGACCAGAGGTACAGCCGGGCATACCTTAGGCACCTGTTCATCTCGGGTGAGATGCTGGGCCCTATGCTGGCAACCCTGCATAACCTGCGGTTTTACACTGACCTTATGGATGAAGCCAGGCAACAGATCCTTCAAAACACCTTCGCCGGCTGGAAGATGAGAATGAGCGAAAAACTGGCACGGCGATTGTGAAATAAGCGTAACTTTAACCCGTTATTTCCCAAACAGTCTCCCCTTATATGCTGAAGAAACTGGACATATACATAATGCGTAAATTCCTGGGGACCTTTGTATATGCCATATCCCTTATAATCCTGATCGTTGTTGTTTTTGACCTTTCCGAGAAGATTGACAACTTCATAGAGAACAGGGCCCCGGTCTATGACATTATATTTGTTTACTACCTTAACTTTATCCCCTACTTCATCAATCTGTTCAGCCCCCTGTTCACCTTCATTACGGTGGTATTCTTCACCTCCAGAATGGCATTCAACACCGAGATAATTGCCATTTTAAGCTCAGGTGTCAGCTTCAGGCGGCTGCTCAGACCTTATTTGTACTCGGCGATAATACTGTCACTAATGTCAGTATACCTTTCCAATGTGGTCATTCCGCCGGCAAACGAAAGAAGGCTGGAGTTTGAAAGCCAGTATGTCAGAAAGCCGGAAACATTCAGGGGCAGGAACATCCATATGCAGATCAGGCCGGGTATTTTTGTCTACCTTGAAACCTTCAATGAAAGAACACAGACCGGTTACCGTTTCACCCTGGAAAAAATTGAGGAGGGTGAGTTAACATACAAGATGCTTGCCACCCAGGCTCAGTTCAAGGAAGATGAAGGTGTTTGGGCAATAAGCAATTACAATATAAGGGAGCTTGAGGGTGCCAGGGAAAAACTAAGTTTCGGCAGGCAGCTGGACACAATACTGCCTTTTACCCCGGATGATTTCATTCAGAACCTAAAGGATATGGAAACAATGAACTACCGGGAACTAAATGATTTTATTGCAAGTGAAAGGCTGAAGGGCTCCGAGGCGGTGAGCTTTTACGAGGTAGAAAAGCACCGCCGTATTGCTTTCCCGTTTGCTACCCTGGTCTTAACTTTTATCGGCATGGCCCTTTCGAGCCAGAAGGTAAGGGGCGGAATAGGACTGCATCTGGGCGCAGGGATAACGCTGAGCTTTGCATTTATACTTTTCATGCAGGTGACAACAACCTTTGCCACCAAGGGTAATCTTCACCCCATGATAGCGGTATGGATACCAAATATTATGTTTGGGATACTGGGGATTTACCTGCTGAAGATCGCCCCAAAATAACTTACTGTTTGATATTTAAGAGAAATCAACCCTGCTTTTTCTTCTTTACAATGAAGTCTGGGATCAAAAAACCAAGGACCCCTCCCCAGACCATACTCATGTAAGGATTTGAGGTGATCGCACACCCGCCAGAATCGCAGCCGATGAAATGATAATACAGATATCCACCCGTTACACCTACCAGGGTAAATACTCCCACTATCCAGAGATAAACTGACGGATCCACCCTGAACGGGAAGATCCGTCTTTTTTTATCCGTGTTACTTGCCCTGTTGTCTTTTTCCGGATTACTTTCCATGTATATTCAGTTTTTTACTCCAAACAGATCTTCAATGGCTTTTTCAAGGGTCTCTTTGGGCAGGGCGCCGGTAGCCATTTGCGGCTGTCCTTCGCTAGGGACAAAAAGAATGGAAGGGATGCTTCTGATACCAAACATCGCTGCCAGCTCCTGTTCCTTCTCTGTATCTATCTTGTATATGTCAACCTTGCCCTTATACTCTTCTGATAATTCTTCCATAATCGGCGTAAGTGTACGGCAGGGTGCACACCAATCTGCATAGAAATCAATTATACACGGTTTGTCACCGGCAAATTTCCATTCCTTGTTATTTTCGAAATCGAATACTTTTTCCTTGAATACTTCTTTTGTCAGGTTTTCCATGATAATTTCCTGTATTTTAATTTGATAGTTTAATAATTGATATGTTGATAATTAGGCTATAAATATGATTACAAATGTTCTTCGATAGCTGCTAAAAGAGTCTCCTTTTGCTGAACACCAACAAAGCGTTCTACTATCTCGCCGTCCCTGAAGAGAATAAGCGTTGGAATACTCCTTACACCAAAGCCGGCGGCTATATCACCAAACTGGTCAACATCCAGCTTGGTTATATCTGCATACTCATGAACCTCTGCTGCCAGCTCTTCCAGGATCGGGTTCTGGATACGGCACGGAGGGCACCAGTCAGCCCAGAAGTCAACCAGAACAAGGCCTTCTGAAATTGCGCCTTCAAAAGCATTGGCGTCAAGATTAATTACATAGCTGTACTGACCTGAATGATCAGGGTTTGCGGACTCATAGTTATTGCTGTCTCCTTCCTTTGCAACACCAGTTTCACCGGGAAGTGACACAAGTAAAAGGGCCAGGCCAATGACACCGGCAGCAATCAGTACGGGCAACAGTTTTTTAATTCTTTCTGATTTCATGATGGGCTGTTAGTTTTATTTCTTAAATTAAAGATTAATAAACCATTAATTACCAAACAACTGTGTAATTAAAAAGTTCATTAGTTTTGATGGCATAAAGATATGTAGATATCTCCTTGTAGCCAAAACCGCTAAGTTAAAAAAGATTAAAACGGCCCCGGGCCCTATTCAATGCCGGCAAAGTGCTTCATAAACTGCACCCTCAGGAAGGCAGCGGGATTATCGGTCATCTTCTGGCTCATTTTACCCCTGAACGAGGCGACATTCTTATGTGCGTTCTTCTCCATCCACTCCCTGATCTCACTGTGTATTGGTTCAAGGTGGCCTATGCCGTTCTTATAGAGTGTAGAGCACACCTGGACCGCAGTCGCACCGGCAAGCAGGTGCTTGATGACCCCTTTCCCGTCATGCACACCGGTTGAGGCACACAGGTCGGTCTGCAACTGACCTGACAGGATGGCCATCCACCTGAGAGAAGCTGAGATCTCCTCTGGATCACTATACAGGTGTGCTGGTTTTATACGCATATTATCAATATCAATATCCGGATTAAAGAAGCGGTTAAACAGCACAATGCCCTTAACACCTGTCCAGGACAGCTTCTTTATCATGTTTGCCAGCCCGGAAAAATATGTTGACAGCTTAAGTGATACAGGTATATCTATCTCCTTTTTCACTTTTTCAACAATATCGAAATACACCTTTTCATAGACACCACCCTCCTTCTGGGTATCCGAGGGTAAAAGGAACACGTTCAGCTCAAGGGCATCGGCACCTGCCTGTTCAATATTCTTTGCAAAGG
Source organism: Bacteroidales bacterium (assembly GCA_003557805.1). Lineage (GTDB taxonomy): Bacteria > Bacteroidota > Bacteroidia > Bacteroidales > UBA7960 > PUPG01. Next base: position 19,245 of record PWNY01000237.1, read on the forward strand.
CCGGCCACTCATGTGCACTTGTACAGTTTATACTTGCAATAACCGGAATTTCAAGCCTTTTCTTTGCCTCCTGTATAAGGTTAAGGTACTCATCCAGTGTGTGTTCCCTTGCATAATTGCTTATATAATCCTCGGCTTCGGTGTAGGCACTGTGAGATTCTTCATAGGAGAAAACCTTACGTATCTCAAACTTTATCTGCTCTTCAAACAGGGATTTCAATACAACGGCACCGGCACCCATCTTATCAATCTCTTCAAGATTTTTAATGCTTTTTGTCAGGCCGGAGCTGCCGGCAATAACCGGGCTGCGTAGCTGAAGCCCCATGTAGGTGGTGGAAAGATCAGTCATGCCTGGTAATATTTTTGGAAGATTGGTTAATATACGTTTTGCCTGACAAACCTACAACCATTTTGCCAAATTCACAATAAAAAATGATCTGTACATATACAGGGGCATCATTTGAACGAAAAACGCAGTTTGTGGTTATAAGGGTAATAAATTATAAATTAATACCTTTGCAGGCCCGAAAACTACTTTTTTCTGATATTCGGACAACAATAAGCCTTTGGCAGCATGACAGGTAACGATATTAGAAGGGGATCACAACCTGGATACCACCCCGAGGCCCTGAAAGCCTCTTTCAGGAATATAATGGAGCCTTTACTGGTTCTGTTCAACAAGGCGGTTTCCGTGGTGATGAAAGGCAGGGATTTTTACATCGCCTACAGCATACCCGGGGGAGTGTATGGTTATTTTACAGATCACCCTGTAAGCAAGGAGGAGCTTGAAAAGATAGCAGAATGTATCAGGGGTCTCATAAACGGGGGTAACAGCTTTAGCAGCGAATCCCTGTCGAAACAGGAAATAGCCAGATACTTTGAAAACACGAACAGGAAGGATATAATAAAGTTACTGGACTCAAAAAGAACAGGCAAACAGCCTGACAGGCTCTATCTTGCCCGTATAGATGGGTATGCGGAACTGCTTCTGAACCAGGTCAATGAGAACCTGGAAAGATTGAGAAGGTTCAGGATACTGAAATTTAAAGACGGCTTCTTCCTTATTGCTGACCCCGATTTCTTCGAAAGGGTGATGCCCGAATGTCCCACAAAGAGTAAATATTTCACGGGCTTTGATGAAACAGAAGAGACAATGAAGCATCTGGGTATAGCCAGTTTTGCCGAGCTCAATGATGTCATTACCAGGGAAAAGCTCCCTGAATTCATCAAACTGTCAGAGGCCTGGCAAAACAGGAGGATATCCCAGATCGCTGACCAGGTAATAGATTCATCTGAGGCATCCAGACTGGTATTCATTGCCGGACCCACCTCTTCAGGCAAGACAACCTCGGCCAACAGGCTGGCCATAGAATTAAGGGTAATGAAAAAGAAGGCGATCATACTTTCACTTGACAACTTCTACCTCCCGCACAGCGCCATACCTGATGACCCTGAAACAGGGATGAAGAATTTTGAACAGCTAAGCGCGCTGGACCTCGGGCTTTTTAAACGCACGATAAACGATCTTCTGGCAGGGAAGTCTGTCAGGTTGCCAAAGTACCATTTTGACGGCAAGGGGGCAACACCGGATAAACAAAGCACACAAATAACAAATGACACCGTGGTTATTGTCGAGGGAATTCACGGTTTGAACCCCGGCCTCTGGAAGGATGCAATGGATACCGACTCCTACCGCTTATATGTATCTGCCCTGAGCACCCTTAACATCCATGACCACCTGCCCTTCTCCACATCGGATCACAGGCTGATAAGGCGGCTTGTCAGGGATCATCTTTTCAGGGGTTACAGCTTTAATGAAACCATCAGAAGGTGGCCCGACATAATGCAGAATGAATATCTCAGCATATTCCCTTACCAGGAAAGCGCACATACCATATTCAACTCCGCACTTATATATGAACCCGCAGTTTTTGCCCATTATGCACCAGAAATTGTACGCGACACCGAAGCTGAAAATGAGCATATAAGGACGGAGGTAAAGCGCATCAACCGAATTTTGTCACTGCTTGTGCCAATTGACCCAAAAGACATACCACCAACCTCCATATTAAGGGAGTTTATAGGCGGTAGCAGTTTCCAGTATTCCTGATAAGGAGAATAAGGTATAATTTCATCTATTTTGCATATTTGCATAAACAATTGTTTAACACTTTTCTTTTTTTTATATCTTGCGCTACTTTTAGAACAGGCCCTGATAAACCATATTATGAGCCATATTAATTAACAAAACCTTATTTATAATGAAACGTTCAATTATCACTGCCTTACTGTTTTTGCTCATTTCACATCTAGCAGTTGCAGGCGGCTACCAGGTCAGTCTTCATGGACAGAAACAGATCGGCATGGGATTGATAGGCACTTCGCTGCAGCTTGACGCAAGCTCTGCATTCTACAATCCAGGGGCGCTTGCGATGATTCCCCAGCAGTTAAGCATACAGGGCGGTATGAGCGGTATATTTGCGAGCACCGCCTTCAGCCAGCAACAACCCTCTGTTTACCAGGCAAAAACTGACAATACACCCGGTACTCCATTTTACCTGTATGCATCATCCAGGATTACAGACAGACTGTCGGCGGGTATTGCCGTGAACACTCCCTATGGCAACAGTCTCTCATGGGAAGAAGGCTGGATAGGCCGTTTCCTGATACAGGAGATATCACTCAGGGCCATAACCATACAGCCTACCCTCTCTTACAGGATAACGGAAAACCTTTCTATAGGTGCAGGCTTTGTATATGCCTCCGGCAGTGTTGATATGCAACGTGCATTGCCCCTGCAGGGGCCTGATGGCGAGGCTGGAGTAACCATTGAGGGGAGCACAGCAAATTACGGGTTTAACGCCGGCATACAGTTTTCACACCGCTCGGGTCTTAATGCGGGAATTGCATACCGGTCCAGGATAGACATGGAGCTTGATAATGCAGATGTCATCTTCAGCAATATTCCCTCATCTCTTTCAGCTTCATTTCCGGAGGGAAACAGCGTTGCTGTCTCTCTTCCCCTGCCGGCTAATCTTGATTTTGGGTTGTCATACCAGTTTACACCAGATTTTATGGCAGGCATTGCGCTGAACTATGTCTTCTGGGAGGCCTATGATGAACTGCATTTTGATTTTGAAACAAATACCGCAAACCTTCATGACAGCCGCAATCCGCGCAATTACAGCAACACTTTGATTGCCAGGGTAGGTGCCCAGTACAGGGTGCACGAAGGATTGTATATCAGGGCCGGTTCCTATTTCGATCCCACACCGAGCGATGAGAGCTATTTCTCCCCTGAGACCCCAAGCCTTAACAACCTGGCCTTTACAGGAGGGTTCTCATATTTGCCACTACCGAACCTGAGTATTGACGCGAGCCTGCTCTTTATAATCGGAATGGAAAGGGATATGATGTATTCCCCGGAGAATTTCGGAGGCACTTACAAATCCCGGGCCGTAATACCAGGCATTGGAATAAGTTACAGCATATAATACAATATCTAAATATAAAGACATGAAATACAGGAAGCTACAAAACATCATATTTTTCATTGCAGCGGTATTCATTGCCGGATGTGAAGCTGACATTGACAT
>PWNY01000174.1 GCA_003557805.1 Bacteroidales bacterium
GCCTCTCAAGGGATAGTTGGCAGTTTCTGATGTGCCTCCATTATCGGACATGAACCACACCATAGTGTTGTTATCAATCTCCAAATCCTTTAATGCGGCCAGTATTTGCCCGACACTATGGTCAATCTCTGATATCACACCGCCTGTATTTTTATCGGGATTGGGGGTTACCAGAAGAAAACTGTCGCGGGCTATCCGTGGTGTGTGAATAAAAGAATGAGGCAAATACAGGAAAAATGGATTATCAGAGTTCTTTTCAATAAAAGCAATAGCTTCATCTGTAAATTGCTGGCACAACAAAGACTGTTTTTTTTCTGTATTAATGGTGTCAATTACCTCATGACCTCGTAATAATGGCAACGGTGGAAAGTTAAATCTTCGAAGTTGCGGCCACATATCGTTGGAATAGGGTATACCGTAATAATAATCGAAGCCATGATTCTCCGGAAGGAATTCCGGTTGATCCCCAAGGTGCCACTTGCCTATACAGGCAGTGGCATAACCTGCAGATTTAAGATGTTCGGCCAGTGTTACCTCTTCTTCATTGATTCCCAAGGTATCACCTGGCATCAAAACAACAAATTCTGAGCCCCTTCCCAGCCCAACCCTTGGAGGGTAGCAACCTGTTAATAAAGCCGCTCTAGCTGGTGAGCAACGTGCGCTGGCCGCATAAAATGATGTCAATGAAGTTCCCTCTTCTGCCATTTTAGAAATGTTCGGAGTTAAGTTCACTTCACACCCAAAGGGTTCAACTTCGCTATACCCAAGATCATCTATATTAATAAGGATAAAGTTGGGCCTTATGTCTTTCCTGCTATTGGAATTTTCGGCACAACTGGAAAAGAAGGACAATGATGCCAATGCCAAGGGAAATGGTAAATATAATTGTAGTTTCATGTTTGTGATTTAAATTAAACTCAAACTGGTTATAAGAAAATAAAATTGGCACAACAAAAGAACCACTCATTAACCTTGATGAACTCAAATGTACGGAAAACCATTCTCTTTTTTCATTGCAAGATAAGGTTTTAAGATTCTGGTATTCCCGTTCTTATCATACAAAACTAACAACGGGAATTCACTTCGCATCCCTGATACAACGCACAGAAAGGCCGTCATGGCTATTAGCATGCCTGCGAATCATAAAATTTTCCCAACTCCATATGTAACGAACCCATACATCGGTTGCCGATTGCTGTGAAGATGACCACCAGGCAGCTACATATCCCAAATCCTGATAAGCACCGTCATGGGTGCGAAAACCCCCGGCATATGCGGTAAAGCCAAACTCATCCCTTCCGAAATAGTCTATATTTTCATTCCAGCGCGGATGCGCATTTGTGTCGTGTGTTCCACCCCAGGGATGACCAACCTGCCGTGCAGCTTTCAGGGCATCGCCCACTCCTTCAAAACCGGCCCGCATTTTGTCGTCTACAAAGTCACTTAAGTCACTCCATTCACCGCACTCCGGGATCCGCCATCCTTCAGGGCATAGGCCTCTGGGGTCTCTTGCAGCCTGCCAGTTATATAGCAAACCGTACGCATTGACCATTTCATTATCGGAACTGATACCTTCCACCTCCTGGCAGGGATAAATGGTGTAGGCCCCTCCAGAGGAAGATGCCCAGTTTTCTGCATTCAACCCGGTTGTGATTGGAGTGCCGTCACGGTATCGTGTGGTACGAAGGTTTTCTGCCATCCAAAAATGCTCCCAGAGTTTAACCGTTTTATACTCGTTGCCATCAATATCGGTAACTGTTCCGGGTTTTAGCTCTCCATTTTTATTATTTCCATCACCATCAAAGAGTTCACAACCTGTAAAAAACAGGATAGAGAGCCCCCCTGCCCACAGGAGGGCCCTCCAGGTAAAGTTTTGCTTTTCCATGCGCATAAAGATTTGGATATCATAAATTTAGTAAATAATTAATCACAAACGATTCTTTATTTCCCACAGGGTAAAAAAGTTTATTTATTGCTGGAAAAACAGGATGAAAAATTTGTCTCTAATGCTATATTGTGTCATATGTACTTTTTAAAAGAGACAATCTGTTTTTTGATTGTACAATACAGTTTGTTAATACCCCACTCTATGCTCATAAACCCTATCAGGATAGAGGTATAATACACTGAATAACAGGAGCATAATATTTTGTTAATAAAAAAATGATTCCCGTTGATTATCTTAGCTGCAAATTTGCAATTAAGACAGATGTCGATGCTGGTGCACAGGGGCTTAACATGGTTGTATTTGTGCTCATTTTGCAAGTTTTTAGAACAGTTCAATGATTAATTCTTTATCCCTATGCCAGGACCGGTAAGGCAAATTTTCCTGCCCATAATATTTGGGCTTTTCAGTTACTGCGCCATGGCCCAGGAGCTGGCACAGACATTCAGGGGCCAGGTGATAGATGCCTATACGGAATTGCCCCTGCCGGGTGCAACAGTGATAATCTCTGGAACAGATCCCTTATTGGGTACTTCAACTGATGCTGACGGTTTTTTTCGTTTCGACAAGCTCCCTTTGGGCCGGTTTGATATAAGGGTGAGCATGATGGGCTATAAAACCAATTCGATCAGTAATCTATTGCTGAGTTCGGGCCGCGAGCTTGTTCTTACTGTGAGGCTTGAGGAACAAGTCTACATGCTCAGAGATGTTGAGGTACGTCCTGAGCTCAGGAAAGACCAACCCATTAACGAGATGGCAGCGGTCAGCGCCAGGTCCTTCACTATCGATGAAACAGAACGTTATGCCGGGAGCCTGGGGGATCCTTCAAGGATGGCTGCCAATTTTGCCGGAGTCTCTTCTGCCTCGGATCAGAGAAACGACATAATAATCAGGGGGAACTCACCCCTGGGCCTGCTTTGGCGACTAGAGGGGGTGGAGGTACCAAACCCAAACCACTTCGGTTCAATCGGGTCAACCGGTGGTCCTGTGAGCATGATCAACAACAACCAGCTTGACAACTCAGACTTCTATACTGGGGCGTTCCCTGCCGAATATGGAAATGCCCTTGCAGGCGCTTTTGACCTGAGAATGCGCAATGGCAATAATGAGAAGCAGGAGTTTATGGGGCAGGTTGGCTTCAACGGTTTCGAGCTGGGTGCAGAGGGGCCCTTCTCATCGAAAAACAGGGCATCATACATGATAAATGCCCGTTACAGCACTCTGGAGGTATTGCAGGCTGCCGGGATGAGCTTCGGTACAGGTGCAGCTGTTCCTAAATACAAGGATGTCTCTTTCAAGCTTAACTTCCCCCGGGAGCGGGGGCGTATTTCCCTATTTGGTGTTGGTGGCGATAACAGCATTGCAATGCTTGACAGCAAAGGAGATGATGCCCAGTACGGTTTTGCCGGCAATGACATCTACTTCAAGAACAGAATGGGAGTTGCCGGTATAAACCACATACACTATCTGGACAGTGACACCAGGCTTGTCCAGTCCCTGGCCGTATCCTATATAAGCAGCATGGTTGATATCTATGATCTGGGCAGTGGGTTGGATAGAAAAAGCATTGAAGAAAACCTGGGAGAAACCAGATACAGTATTTCATCGAAAATCGCACGCCGTTTCAGCTCCAGAAACTATCTCAATGCAGGAGTGATTTTGGATTATTTTGATATCAACTACCGGGGTCAGGAGTACCGTGAAGAAATGGAAGACTACTGGTTTTACATAAACACAAAAGGGGGTATGGGCATGGCCCGGGCCTTTACAGAGTGGCAGCACAGGTTCTCTGACAAGCTGACAATGAACACCGGCATTCACAGTTCTTACCTTTTCTTTAACGACACATATGGTATTGAACCTCGTATGGGTATAAAATGGACGTTCCGGCCCGGACAATCGGTTAATTTTGGTGCCGGTATGCACAGCCAGATGCAGATGAAAGGCCTTTACTTCTCAAATGTACTTGTGGACACACTCTCCATGACCTATGAGCGGACCAACGAAGATCTTGATTTTTCCAGGAGCCTGCACCTGGTTACCGGGTATGACCGCTTGCTGGGCGAGGGACATCGTCTTAAGGCGGAAGTTTACTATCAGTACCTGTACAATATTCCCGTTACCCCAAAAAGACCCGAGTTTTCCGCTTTAAGCCAGGGGGGTGCATTTAACTACTGGGTGTTCAGCAATATGGAAAATACAGGCAGGGGTGCCAACAAGGGAATAGAGCTTACGCTGGAGAAATTCCTGCAAAAAGGGTTTTATTACCTGGTAACCGCCTCCGTGTTTGATGCGGCATACAGAGGTTATGATGGTGTATGGCGTAACTCCGCATTCAACAACAACTATATCTTCAATGCCCTGGCCGGATATGAATGGGTCGTCGGATCCCGCTCATTGCTCTCTGTTGACCTGAAAACAGTGTATGCCGGGGGAAACCGTTACCTGGAAATTGATTATGAAGAATCTAGCCGGTACAATGAGGTAAGGTACAGATGGGATACGGCATACGATAAAAGATATCCTGATTATTTCAGGTTAAACGGACGCATTACATTCAGACTCAACGGGCAAAACATAAATCAGGAGTGGGCTGTCGACCTTCAGAACATAACAAACCGCAGCAACGTTTTTGCCGAGAACTGGAACAGGGCGAGGCAGGAGATAACAACATCCTATCAAATGGGCTTCCTTCCCATGATGACATACAGAATATACTTTTAGACAACTCTTTCATGTTTTTCATGCTGTTTGCCCCGGGAAAGAAAAAGCTCTTTTAGTGGGCAAATAGTATTGACTGACATTTGTTTTTTTTCGTAATATTACATTATGCTTTTCCGGACAAACCCGGCATCCTTTTAGTATTCACTTTTTTTATTGAAACCATTCGAATTATGAAACATCCAGTGTTCTCATGGTGGATAATATGTGTGGTATACATATTCCTGCCGTTATGCATTAATGCACAGATCAACCCTGACCGCCTTCTCAGGAATGCAAGGAACAGGGCAGAGCGAAATGTTGAGCAGCGGGCTGAAGAACGAGTTGACCAGGCAATTGACAAAGCGCTGGACGATCTTCAGCAGGACAGTGAAGGCAATGATGAGTTCAGTGAAGAGGACCCTCTGCCTGTTCAGGAAAATGAAAATGGAGAGCCTGCCACAGTAATGGATATTGAAGAGAGTGGCCCGGAGCTTATTTGGTCAGCCTTTGACTTTGTTCCCGGGGATGTGATAATTTTTGAGGATCTGTTGGAGGGAGAGCGTAACGGGGAGTTCCCAAGCAAGTGGGACCTTGTGGCCGGAACCGTTGAGAATGCAAACTTCGGAGGCGAGAATGTGATATTTTTTCGAAGGGTCACCAGCCGGCAGGGTATTGTTCCGCTTATTAAAGATGACCCATCAGACTACCTGCCTGACGCCTTCACCATTGAGTTTGATGCCTATTTTGAAGCCGGGGTACACAACCAGACATATAATGTGAACTTCTATGACATGAAGAACCACAGGCGGACAATGCCGGAGCTCCGGCTTTATATCAACAAAGCGGTCTATGACAGAAGTGAAGGACACTATCCGGGCGTAAGAAGGACGCATATTGACGATGAGGCCAAATGGAGAAGGGTGTCAATATCTTTCAATGAGCGCTCACTTAAGGTGTACCTTGATGAGACCCGCCTGATAAACATACCCAATATAACCGACAACCCCACAGGTTTTACAATAAGGGGCAACAACCCTCAGGGCAACCTGCAGTCGTTTATAAAAAACATTCGTATTGCGAAAGGTGCCGTGCCACTTTATGACAGATACCTGTCAGACGGCAGGATCATCGCAAACGGGATACGGTTTGATGTAAACAAGTCGACTATCAGGCCTGAAAGCATGGGTGTGATCAATGAGATCGTAAAGCTGATGAATGATCATCCTGATTTAAGGTTCAACATTGAAGGGCATACCGACAGTGACGGTAATCCTGAAAACAACCAGCTGCTGTCAGAGCAAAGGGCCGAGGCCGTGATGAAACAGATGGTGGCCATGGGAATCTCATCCAGCCGTCTAACATTCACCGGGCATGGACAAAACAGGCCGCTGGCACCAAACGACACACAGGAGGGCAAGGCACAAAACCGCAGGGTGGAGTTTGTCAAACTTTAGATTCGTTATAAACAGGAATTTCGTAACTTGACCCATACCGGTATGGTTATTAACACCAAAACAATGGTCGCTTATGAAAAAGGCAGCACTGTTATTTTTTCTTATAGTACTGGTATTCAGCGCTAAAGCACATCGTTATGATAGTAGTTTTATAACCTTTGAACATTTTAAAGAGAAGGTGGAAAATATCAGGATTCCCGGGTTTCACTGCCCTCCTGTTTTTGATGATGTGGGCGAGATGTACCAGGTAGCCTATATCCAGGGGAACGATTTACTGGTTATTCAGCTGGAAAAAAGGCATTACCCACCTGTTTGGTCGGACGCTCCATACAGGATGAATGGAA
>PWNY01000035.1 GCA_003557805.1 Bacteroidales bacterium
ACAACGTTGACAATGATACGTATCTGGGCCCCGGCTTTGTCAACGTTGGGCCTGCTGCCGTATTTGTCAGAGAAGCAGTCAACTATGGCGTCCTTTCCGAGCTGGGCCAAAAACATGGTGTTGTTGAAAACCTCTGATTCGTATGCCGTGGCTATTACCGATATGGTTTTATCCCTGCTGAACAAGCCTGTCCAGTCAACCTCCCGCATCTGTTTATAACAATCATCCTTTGAGCTGAACGAAAAGTCTGACAGGGGCTTAAGTATGCTGATGGCGCTTCGGCAATGAATGTTTGCCCTGTAAAGCATTTTGCTATCACCGGTAAAGGCAACTGCCCTTTTAAGACAGCTTACCTCAGCGCTGCCCAACTGCTGCAACTCACCCGCCAGGACCTGTTCCAGCCCTGCAAAAGTCTTTGCAATAAAAGTACCTTGGCTTGTTTTCACTATTAAAACCTTCCAAAAAAATTATCCGGGGCCGGTATTTGACCTAGCTAATCCGGCCTTCGGTTATTACAATATCAACCTTGTTGCTGCCATAAGCATAAGGGATGAAGGCATAAGTGGGTATTGGCCTGGTAATTATCAGGTTTGCCTTTTTTCCCTCAGCAATGCTTCCCAGTTCATCCTCAAGCCCCATTGCAAAGGCACCGTTAATTGTCACTGAATTTATCACCTCTTCGGGCAGCATCTTCATCTTGATGCATCCAAGTGACATAATGAACTGCATATTCCCTGAGGGAGAGGAGCCCGGGTTATAGTCGCTTGCCATTGCAACAGGAAGACCACTGTCAATCATCCTGCGTGCCGGAGGATATTCCATTTCCAGGAAAAAGGCTGCTCCCGGAAGCAGGGCAGGCATGGTATCACTCTCGAGCAATGCCTTTATTTCCTCTTCACCTGTAAACTCGAGGTGGTCAACAGAAAGGGCGTTATACTTCACACCCACCTGTATTCCCCCTGAAAAATCGAGCTCATTGGCGTGTATCTTGGGCCTGAGGCCGTGCTTTACACCTGCCATGAGTATCCTGTCGGTTTCTTCTTCGGTGAAGAAACCCCTGTCGCAAAATACATCAATAAAGTCCGCCAGGTTTTCACCGGCCACCAGCGGTATCATTTCCTCTATGACCTTGTCAACATATTCACCCTGGCGGCCCTTATATTCGGCAGGCACAGCATGCGCGCCAAGGAATGTTGACCTGATGGTTATGGGCGACAGCTCTTTAAGCCTCCTGATAACCCTGAGCATTTTGAGTTCGCTTTGGGTTGTAAGCCCATAACCGCTTTTAATCTCAACGGCCCCTGTGCCGAGGAGTCGAACCTCTTCAAGCCGCTCCAGTGCAGAGTCAATCAGCTCAGATTCGCTTGCCTCCTGCATCCTTTTGGCTGAGTTCAATATGCCGCCACCTCTTTTAGCTATCTCTTCGTAGCTTAAGCCTCTTATCTTGTCAATATATTCTATCTCGCGGCTCCCTGCATATACAATATGGGTATGTGAGTCGCAGAAAGAGGGCATTACCATCCTGCCGGAAGCATCAATCTCATGAACATCTGACTGCCCTTCATACTTCCCGTATGGGCTTTCCTTTAGTTCATGCATCCTGCCGTAACCTTTGATCATTCCCTTGTCAATGAACAGATAGGCGTCATCCAGTACCGGAAGATCAGACATTTTCTCTCCGCATACCTTTTTCCTGTCACCCTTGTCAACCTGTAGAAGTGCCTTTATGTTGCGGATCAGTATTTTCATAGCGGGATGTTTATTGCCTCCTTATCAGTAGCCAGGTGTCGTGATAATCGGGATAGTTGTTCCTGATATAACGTATTCGGTTACGTGCCGGTACCTCAAGGTCATAGGAGTCTACCGATACCCTGTGGAAACCTGTTTCCGACATGAGTATTACCGGTGAAAAGCCCTGTCCTCTGAGGGTTCCCATAAAACGCTCGGCATTGTCCCTGTGTATAAAACTTCCTACAATAACAAAGTAGGTGTTGGCATCATGCCGGGCTTCGTCTTCTGTTCTGTCAAAAGTGAAACTTTCTTCAACCACCCTTATCTCTTCCGGTTCGGGCTCCGGTTCAGTAACGGGTTCTTCTACTATTACAGGAGGCTCCTCAACAGGAACCATTTCCTGTGACCTGCAGGCTACCATCAGCATGCTGACAGAAAGCACAAGTATGAAAACTTGCTTCATAGAATATGGGATTTAGGTTATTAAGTCTTTAAAACATCACAAAAATAAGTCTTTTTGATCACATTAAACAGCTGCACTTCAATGACCATCAAATTAATTTACCAACAGGTGATAGTTTGTTTTTTTTACTTAGCTTAGCAGTTAATCACTCATGAAAACCAAAGACCCGAACGCATTGCCATATGGACTTATTGTCCGGGACTACAGGGAAGAGGACTATCCCGGACTTGTATCGCTATGGGAAAGGACAGGCCTTGACGATAAAAAGCGGGGCGATGACAGTGAGGCCATATCACGCACTCTTGAACTGGGCGGAAAGATGCTGGTTGCAGTCCTGCCCGGTGGAGAGGTAATTGCCTCTTCATGGATTACATGTGACGGCCGAAGGCTGCACCTGCATCATGTCGGAGTGTTGCCGGAATACAGGCGAAGAGGTATCGGCAAAAAAATCAGCCTGTTATCCATAGATTATGCCAGGCAGAAAAACCTCCAGGTAAAACTTGAGGTTCATCGCAGCAACAGGGCTGCAGTGGAGCTATACAGGTCGCTGGGCTTTAAATACCTGGGCGACTATGATGTGTATATTATGCGGAAATTCCGGGACCTTTGTATTTAGGCATCCCTGCGGGATTCAAGAAGTATTGAGAGCATCTTGATCGCCGCATCCGCGATTACGGTGCCCGGGCCGAAAATGCCCACAACGCCTGAGTCGTAAAGGAACTGGTAGTCCTGTGGGGGTATGACTCCGCCAACTATCACCATTATATCGTCGCGCCCAAGCTTTTTGAGCTCCTCTATGATCTGGGGCGCCAGCACCTTGTGCCCGGCTGCCAGGCTCGAAACCCCCACTATATGAACATCATTTTCCACTGCCTGGCGTGCCGCTTCTGCTGGTGTCTGGAAAAGAGGCCCCATGTCCACATCAAAACCCAGGTCGGCATATGCTGTGGCTACAACTTTTGCGCCCCTGTCGTGACCGTCCTGGCCCATTTTTGCGATCATTATTCGCGGGCGCCTGCCTTCCAGCTCAGCAAAGTCATCGGCCATAGCCCTTGCTTTTGCAAAACTGTCGTTTTTATCTATTTCCATAGAATATACTCCTGAAATTGATCTTATTACGGCCTGGTAACGGCCAAAAACCTTTTCACAGGCCATGGATATCTCTCCAAGGCTGGCCCTTTTACGTGCAGCATCAACCGAGAGCTCAAGCAGGTTGCCTTCACCACTTTCGCAAGCCTGGGTAATCGCTTCAAGAGCGCTTTTAACCTCATCTTCATTTCTTTCCGCCCTCAGTTTCTCGAGTCTTTTGATCTGTGAGGCCCTTACGGCTGTATTATCAACATCCAGTATGTCTATCGGGTCCTCTTTGTCGCGGCGGTATTTGTTAACCCCTACAATTATATCCTTTCCGCTGTCAATGCGTGCCTGTTTCCTTGCCGCTGCCTCTTCTATCCTCATCTTTGGCACACCGGTTTCGATTGCCTTGGCCATACCGCCAAGACTCTCGATCTCAAGAATATGTTCCCATGCGCGGTTTGCAATTTCGTTTGTGAGGTTTTCAACATAGTAAGAGCCTGCCCATGGGTCTATTGCCTTGGTTACATTGGTCTCTTCCATTATGAAAAGCTGGGTGTTACGTGCAATACGTGCAGAAAAATCTGTCGGCAGCGCGATAGCCTCGTCAAGCGCGTTTGTATGCAAAGACTGAGTATGTCCAAGAACTGCGCCCATTGCCTCAATGCAGGTGCGGGCCACATTGTTGAAGGGATCCTGCTCCGTAAGGCTCCAGCCAGAAGTTTGAGAATGGGTTCTGAGAGCAAGTGATTTAGGGTTTTTGGGGTTAAACTTCTTGACCAGTTTTGCCCAAAGCATGCGTGCCGCCCTCATTTTGGCGATCTCCATAAAATGGTTCATGCCAATGGCCCAGAAAAACGAGAGCCTGGGTGCAAAAGAGTCGATATCCAGCCCTGCATTTACCCCTGTGCGCAGGTATTCAAGCCCGTCGGCAAGTGTGTAGGCAAGTTCTATATCACATGTTGCCCCGGCTTCCTGCATGTGATATCCGCTGATCGAGATCGAGTTGAAACGGGGCATATTCTTTGACGTAAACCTGAATATGTCGGCTATTATCCTCATTGATGGCAGGGGAGGATAAATGTAAGTGTTGCGCACCATGAACTCTTTCAGGATGTCGTTCTGTATGGTGCCGCTGAGTTTTTCCATCGGGACACCCTGCTCCTCAGCCGCGACGATGTAAAAGGCCATAACTGGAAGCACTGCCCCGTTCATGGTCATCGAGACAGACATCTTGTCAAGTGGAATATCATCAAAGAGTATTTTCATGTCCAGGATAGAGTCGATCGCAACCCCGGCCTTTCCTACATCTCCTACAACCCTTTCATGGTCAGAGTCATAGCCGCGGTGGGTTGCAAGGTCAAAAGCCACTGATAATCCCTTTTGGCCAGCAGCAAGGTTGCGGCGGTAAAATGCGTTTGACTCCTCGGCGGTGGAGAAACCTGCATACTGCCGGATGGTCCAGGGCTTCATCACGTACATGGTACTGTAAGGGCCTCTGAGAAAAGGCGGAAGGCCTGCGGCATAACCCAGGTGCTCCATTTCAAGCAGGTCGTCGGGGCCATAGACAGGTTTTACCCCGATCTTTTCCGCAGTTGTCCAGTCCTTTTCAATCCCTTGCTTTTTCTCCCATTCCCGGAAATTCCCCTTGTTAATGGACTCTAAAGATATTTTTTTGAAATCTGGTCGCATGCTGTTATTCCTGATTAAAAATTGTATGGTATTTTTTATTATTTTTTTGCAAAAACAAAGCCGGGAAACGGCCCTGTTCAGATTATCCCCAGTTTGCTGTTGTATGCCGAAAGTGCATCCAGGACATTTGTGCGGATATGGATAAAGTCGTCTACGCCGGCATCCCTCAGCATGTCAACAAGGTCTTTTGGGTTTCCGGCAACGATCACCTGTGTTCCAGGGGATGACTCTTTTATGGCTGTCGCAGCCGGGGCCATTTCAGCATACTCCTCGTCGCTGCTGCACAGTACAACAATTTCTGCCCCTGATTCAAGCGCGGCCTTTACACCGCTTTCAATATCCGCAAAACCCAGGTTGTCGATGATGCGGTAGCCTGCGACCCCGAAAAAGTTGGCCGAAAATGTTGCCCTGGCCTTTCGCATGGCGGGATTTCCGTATGTAAACATAAAAACATCCGGCACCCTGAAACCCTTTTTCTCGTGGTTTTCCACTGCCATCCTTAGCGCTTCGAATGCCTGCGGCCCCCTGTACTGCCTAAGCCCGGAAAGGTCTGTGAGTTTTGCCCTCGGCTCTACCTTGTCAATAACCCTCTCTTCGGTGTTTGGATAGAGGTTGGTCCCCACGAAAACATGCTTGCGCATTGCAATGTTCATATCCCTTTTCTGGCGTACCTCTTCTATCGAAGAGCGGATAAAGCCCTTGTCGGATGAACCGGTAAAGCCACCCCTGTTTTCGATTTCTAAGAAAAGCTCCAATGCAGCATTTGCAATTGAACTGGTAAGCTGTTCCACGTAATAGGAACCAGCTGCCGGATCGGCCACCTTGTCAAAATATGCCTCATGTTTTAGTATTATCTGCTGATTGCGTGCTATGCGGCGGGAGAATTCATTGGGTTTTTTAAAGGTGTTGTCAAAGGGCTCCACTGTCATTGAGTCGGCCCCTCCAATACTTGCAGCCATTGCCTCAGTAGTGGTCCTGAGCATATTTACATAAGGGTCATATATGCTTTTGTTCCAGTTGGAGGTCACAGCATGTATGTACATTTTACCGGCTCCGGGGTCATCTGGTTTATACTGCTCTATAATTTTTGCCCAGAGCATGCGTGCTGCCCTTAACTTGGCAACCTCCATGAAATAGCTTGATCCGATGGCGAAGGTAAATTGCAATGCTGCAGCCGAATCAGCCACATCCAAACCCTTTTCACTTAGCCTTGCAAGGTATTCATTCCCCTGCGCGAGCGTGAAAGCAAGCTCCTGCACAATACTTGCACCGGCATTGTGATAGTGCTGTCCGTTCACTGTTATTACCCTGAGCCCCGGAACTTGCCTCCCTGCCTCAATGAGCATGCCGGCCAGCCCCCTGCTTACAATCTCACCCTTTTCGGGGGGCTTGCCGTAAAGCATGTAATAGCCCAGGGGGTCATTGTCAAAAGAGCCTTCCCAGGAGGATGC
>PWNY01000283.1 GCA_003557805.1 Bacteroidales bacterium
ATTTATCCCGGCCTTCTATTACATCATGATCACCTGGGCAATACTTTCGGTGATCGAGATGATCATTATTCAGTTGGTAATTCCAGAAATGAAACCCAACCTCAAAGGGTTGTACTGGGTACTCAGGGACAGGAAAGAATGACCCTCCCCTGCCAATAGATAGAATATAAAAAAGAATGGCAGGTTGGGATTGATCCTGCAAAACCATTGAATCACAAAATATGTGTCCGGTACGAGAATATCGCCACCTTTTCTGTATTTTATAACATAATGTTACAGTATTTGTATCTGGGGTCTACAGGGGGTCCCGTTTAAGCTCAATGTTATAATACAACAGAACTGTTTCGGCCTTTTCCCGGTGTCCAATGTAAAGCCAGCGGTGAACGGTGAAGGCTCTTTGTGTCCTCTTTGCCCTCTGTGGTATGGTTTTTAAGATATACCACACATTTCGAGGCTTCCAACCCTGAAATATGAGGTAATATCCAGCATCTCTATATAAAACTAAAATACCAGTTCTGTAAAATATCCATATCTGGCTGTTTTTTCACCATGAAAGGAAAGAAGCCGCATTTTATATAATCTTTAAATAAAGGGATGGGATGTTGTATTTGATCAAGTTTAACTTCGTTATTAATAATCTGTTGCAAGGAATATGCTTTAATATCAAAATTGTGAAAAAATCAGTTATTCGCGAAATGACAGTCCTTGCATTTTATAAATCACTGTATGACGACTTAAATCAGCAGAACCCTTTTGGATATCTAACACGGAAGACCCTGTAAATACGACTTTGAGTGTAGGAAAGTATCGTATATATTTTTCAATTCACGTGACCAGTCTGCGTATTTATGAATTTCAGCCACAAACAAATACTCTCCAGCATGTTTATGGAATCCATCAGCCAGATCAATAAGTCTGTTTTCACTAAATTATAAATCGTCTGCCGATACATACAATGCAGTTTTACTGTTTAAATTTTGCTTGATATATGGTAAAATCATGATTGTTTTTCCTATACCCCGGGAACCAATAATACCAATCATACGGTTTTCCCATGATATCCTATCATATAAATACCGCTTGAATCCATTTGTGTAAACGCACAACAAAATGAGCAATATATTTATATTATGCACAATTATAAGTGCAATTACTTCGTATTTCCACACAAACATCTTGTTATTGGGCTTTTTTGAGCCACCTAGCTCTAAACTGCCACAAGCCTAACCTTCATCTATAATACAGGTTAAACCCGGGCAAACATTTGAAGACAAGTGCATGCTAATCGAAGAGTTGGGGAAAAAGTATACGACCTGTTTTTCCATTTTGTCGCTGATTGCTTCATCAAAAACATCAAGAAGTGAGATATAACCGTTAATTAAGAAAAAATGTTAGAGGCTACCTTGATAAACTTGAAAATGAATATGCGATTATCAGCAATCTCCGGCCTATTTTCTCAAGGCCCGGTTCAATAATTACAAAATGCCTGATCAGCGATAATTTCCTGAATTTCTGGTTCCGGTTTACTTATAAGAACATCAATGCGCTTGAAATTGGCATGGAAGCCATAAACGAATAAGAAAAGTAAATCATCTTTTTTAAAGTAAAACACAAGCCTGAAAAAGAGACTATTCCAAAAAACCGGAAAGAACCGAAGTCAAATAAAGTGGCAATGAAATCAATTTATAATTCAATGAGGTATTGACTCCAATGTTTTTCATAGATATTGAAAAATCTCCAATACTCGGTTTATCAAGATTAAACCTTATTCCGGTTTTCAGCTTTTTTTCATATAAGTACAGGTGCAATGATTTCAAAGTCCCTGTTTTACCGGCTTTCACTTCAACGGGATACAATTTGTTCTTATGTTGCAACAAATAATCTATTTCTGCACTGGCATTTTTTTTCTCTCGCATCCAGTAAAACAACTTACCGTCTATAAACGGTTTGTTACTTGAAATCAATTCTTGTCCTACAAATTGCTCTGCCAGCATTCCTTCATTATGAGTAATCAAATTATCGATATCTATCAATTGAACGTTCCCTATATGATTGGCCAATCCAATATCCAAAAAAACAGGCTTAAACGCATTGTTATTTAAAAGATCATTTACAGGAGATGAAGCCACATTGGTGTACCGGACCAAATACAACACCCTGCTCATTTCTAGTTTAAAAAATGCCTCTTTCAAAAAGGTAGAACGTGTTTCTTTGTCAATGTGAGTATATTTAATTTTTCTTCCGGTATTGTTTGCGGCATATTTAAAAACCGTAATCATATTTTCCTGCTGTTTCCGGGTACCGTATTTTGAAAAATCATAAATCAGCGATGTAATAATGCTGCTGTGAACCCTTCTCACATCGGATAATTTGTTTGTATTAATGTATGCTTTAACGGCTTCCGGCATTCCGCCGATAAAAAAATACAATCTTAAATATTGAACTATTTTATCATGCATTACAGGGCTAAAAGCAGTAATAAAATCGTAATCCCTTATATAGCTGGCAAGTTTTAGCTGAGCATTGGCTTCAAGAAATTCCAGGAAATTTAACGGATACATATAGCAAAATTCCACCCTGCCAACAGGCATTGAATATTGTATTTCGTTCAGTGCAAAATCCAGCAAAGAACCGGCTGCAATAACATGAAGTTCAGGTATTTGCTCGTAAAAATATCTTAGAACCCGTATTGCATTGGGAGAGGTTTGTATTTCATCAAGGAAGAGTATTGTGGTACTAAAGTCAATATCGGTTTCCAAAAGAATGGAAATCTCGTTGATAATTAATTTTGTATCATTCTTGTCAAATAGCTTTCTAAATTCGGGTTCTTCTTCTAAGTTAATCTTAACCAAATTCTTAAAGTACTGTCTGGCAAAGCTTTCGACAGTATAGGTTTTACCGACTTGTCTTGCACCTCTTATAATAAGCGGTTTTCTGTCAGACCTGTCTTTCCACTCCAATAAGTATTGGTCAATTTCACGTTTCATGTCAAAACACCATTGTATTTTTGCACTTATTATGCAAATATACCACCCTATTTTTACATTTACAAGTTTTATGGATTATAGCGCAAATTGCCAACGACCGGTTAGGATTATCAAATTCCGCTCTGATGTTTTTCGTGGAGAAGAATCGCCGAATGGTTTGAATGAATCTAAGTATGGGGGCGCCTAAGACTTGTTGCGAATTAGTTTGTTCAGATTAATCACAGGTAATACAAAACTTTGAAGTACCGTTCCTTTAAGTCTGGTTAATAAGATTCCCCTTGAAGTGGAATAAGCATCAGACGACAGAGCATTTGCCAGGCCGGGATTTAAAGCCAACCGGTTGTTCTTCTCATGGTTAGCAAGCTCTTTTAAAATTTTCAATACGATAAATAAAAACCAGATACGGAGCGTGAAATTGTGTTCACCGTACAACCATTTTGATATTTCGGATGGTTTCTTTTCCACCTTTCTGCCAGTTCCTTTTTTTTGATGCCTTTTTTATTGAAAAGAACAACGATTTGCTCAGTTATCCTTTAGCAAAACAGTCTCAAAGGAAAGTTGACACCCAGATCTTTTATCCCTGTTTACCTTTTACACTGAACAATAAAATATTTATCACATTTATGATAATTCAATATGATTTTCCATTTTTTGCAGGATCTCATCCAGGCAGGGTGATATGATGAGCATATCCCGGTGGGCCGGCTTTAAAAAACCATGGGTTACCATATGTTGCAGCATCTGTACCAGTGGATCATAAAATCCCCTTACGTTTAGCAGGGCGATAGGTTTATTGTGTATCCCCAGCTGTGCCAGGGTGATCATCTCAAAGCATTCGTCCAGGGTTCCAAAACCACCGGGCAGGGCGATTATGCCGTCGCAGAGTTCATTCATGCGCAGTTTGCGTTCATGCATGGTCTCCACAACGATCATCTCAGATAACCCTTCATGTCCTATGCCTTTGTCATATAACAGGCGTGGCATAACCCCTATAACCTTACCGCCTGCACGAATGGATGAATCTGACAAATCTTCCATGAGTCCTACCTTTGAACCCCCGAATACCAGGGTGATATTCCTTTGAGCAAGCTTCTGTCCAAGTTTCTTGGCCTGGCTTGAGTACTCCGGATCAGCCCCCCTGCTGGAGCCACAGAAAACAGCTATATTCTTTATCATGGCGTATAAACAATTATAAAATGGTTTCAGAAAAAAGTAATCATTACCCCTGGCCCGGATAAAGGAACCCCGTTTCCACATTCCTATGCTTACCAATAAAAAACCCCTTTTAAGGAAAGGGGCTCTGGTGATTCCGCCAGGATTCGAACCTGGGACCCACAGCTTAGAAGGCTGTTGCTCTATCCAGCTGAGCTACGGAACCGCTTACATATATGTTTTTGGTGCTGCAAAGATACTGTTTTGCGGCAAAACCTGCAATATAAATGTGTTTTCATTTATCCCGTCCAGCCGCCCCAGGGCTTCAGCCGGGATGGATCGTATGCATTTACCAGTGCCCTGGCAAGGACCGTATTGGAATCCACCACCGGAATGCCCATGTAGTTCCTAAGGGGGTATGCAACCGAGAGCTCTGTGCATGCAAGAACGATTATATCGGCTCCTTTTTTAATTATTGAGGAGCAGGAATCGTAAAAGATGCTCTTGGCCTGATGGGAGAAGACCCCGGATTGCGCCTTAATGCCAAACTGGGGGTGATAGATCGCGGTATGAAGCTGGGACTGCCGGTCCTTTTCAAGGTTTACGGTCAACATGTCTTCCCCCTCAATTGCACTGTATGAGGATGAAATATACGTACCGGTGGTACCAAGGATACCCACCCTCTTTTTATCAGGGTAGTAATTCCTTATGAAGGCACCCACTTCATCTATCATGTTCAGCAACCTGAGGCTGCCGCTGCCGTTTTTTTCAAGGTCCGAGAGAACCACCTTGAATATGCGGTCAACATGTGCTGAATTACATGCAACACCAGCAAGGCCAACACCCTCTTTTTCCATTGAACACAGTATCCTGGCTATGGAGTGACCAGGATTATCCTTTACCTTTCCCTCGATATATTCTGTCCGGTCGGCAATATCCGCGGGGAAGGAGTATAACACCAGCGGGAGGTGCTCCTGGTCCATGCATGCAACCGTATTTCGGACAACCTTCGAGGCAAGGTCTATGCCTGCCTCCGGACCCATGCCGCCCACAATGCCTATTGATCCCTTTTTAATGTATTCGCGCATCGATTATAAGTTTTAACAGCCTGCCAAATTCTTCATCAGATACCGTGTTGCCGCTCTCATAGGTGTTAACCCTGTGAACCACAACAAGGTCATAATCCGGTATTACCAGCATGTGGTGCCCCCCGGCACCCCTTGCCGAGTAACTTCCCCCTGGAATCTCCACTCCAGGATAATGCTGGTATTTATTAAAATCCCTTGCCACCCACCACATATAACCGTAACCGTCGCATTCATAAAGGGTGGCATCTGAATGGTAACGGGTGCTTTCAAACACCCAGTCAGAAGGCACCACCTGGTTGCCATCCCAGTGGCCACCCTTTAGCATCAGGAGGCCGAATCTGGCCATATCACGTGCATCAATTGCGAAAGGGTAAGCCGGGTGTATTGACTCCTCTCCGGTAACATACCAGCCGTCGCCGGCACTGAACTGCTCCATGCCTATGGGCAATGCAATATCTCTTTCTATTGCCTCGAAGATATCCTTTCCGGTTAGCCCGGTAAAGATAGTTCCAAGGGCGTTGAAGTCCCAGTTATTGTAGTACCAGAAAGTGCCGGGCCTAACAACCAGCCCGGTGGGTTTTAAATCCTTCATTCGCTGGGATTCGTAAAGGGCATCATGGTATATGCCCGACCTTGACTTAAGCAGGTCTCTTATGGTCGCCGACAGCTCAAGGGAGTCCAGTCCCGACCTGTCATCAATGCCCAGCTCCCCGAGGGTAATGTCCGGATCTATCGTGCCGTCTTCCACATAGATTCCGTAAAGGGCACTTAAAAAGCTCTTCCTGATAGAGTGTGTCATGAATTTCTCGCTGACCTCTCCCCACTCATCTACTATCGCCCCGTCTGATACTATCACCACGGCAGCGGTGTTTATGCTGTCGGAATAATCCCTTGCCTTTGAAAGCAACCTTGAACTGAAGCCAAGATCCTCGGGCGCAAGCGCCTTTTCCCAGCTCTCCCCGGGGTATCTCTCTGGTGATTTACAGCAGGCAAGTGCCAGGCAGAGAAGTACAACCGGGTAAACTCTGTAAGTTTTTATCATGATGAATGGTTTTACTGTTCTTTTTTATAAATATTATGATATTTAAGCAACTCCCTGACACTGTCATGGGATATTGCCGCAGCCCTTCGTCCCTGGTACCCCACCATATCCTCTGCCATCAGCAGG
>PWNY01000107.1 GCA_003557805.1 Bacteroidales bacterium
CCGCTTACCTCATAGTGAAAAAACAGGCTGCCCGGCCCTTCACGTCGAGTTACCTCCATTTCAGTAAGGTAGCTTACCCTTATCTCTGCATTTGGACGTCCTGAGGCACGAAGGATCCCGGCTTCAGAATCGAAGACCGGGTTTATATATATCTCGTCGTCTTCCTGAAGACGCTGGGCCTCCAGTATACCCATATGGCTTATTGTCTCAAGCTCAATGTCTGCAGCAGCAACCACGGTAGCCGAGGCAGAGATTGAAACTGAGTTATCCGGCCGGGCCTGTGCATTTGCCTCCACAGGTATTAACTGCATGCTCCAGAACATTGCAGCGAGAATGTATATGTATTTTTTTAATAACAGCTTCACAGAAAAACTTAATCTATTAATAAACTGATAATATAACTTCAATATGGTAAAATCAACAAATATGCCAAAAAGTGTAAACTGCAGTTTGTCAGGGTTGGACCCCTGTGCCACACATTATTTACAACAGCAAGGTCTTCGTTTTCGAAGAGCATTAATTATATGCTTTCCAGCCTTTTAACTATTTCAGGGAAATGCTGCAGTTCTTTTTTCAACAGTTCCAGTTCGAAGGTTTCAATGTATTCAAGTATCTTATCGCTATACTTTTCCAGATATTCAATATCGTTTTGTTTTGCAGCATCATTTAGCTTCTGTGCAAAACTTTCGATCTTGAACAGCACCCAGTGGTCCTTGATACCCTGCCATTGTGGAATAAAAGTGCTTTTAAGCTCTTCGACAAATTCGGGAAGCTTTTCCAGTGACTCCCTGGAAAAATCACTCCTGCTTATTTCATCCACCGACAACTCCCCTCCTGTATCAGGCTCTTCACTTTCAGTGGCAACCTCCTGGGAGTTGAGATACTTGCCAAGAGTTGTATATATGTCCTTTCTTTTAACTGGTTTGTAAAGATAGTCGTCAAAAAGACCCGACTCCTGGAACTTGCCTTCCTGGTGAACATATGCCGTAAAGGCTATTATCGGGGTTTGATCAAGACCCTTAATCCCTTTTATCCTGGAGGCCACCTCATATCCGTCCATGCCGGGCATGAGTATGTCAAGAATAATAAGATCAGGCTTGTCTTTATCAGCAACTTCAAGGGCACTTTCCCCATCTTCAGCTGTTACGACGGTGAGTCCGGCCGAGCTTAACAATACCTCCAACAATTGCCTGTTGGCAGATGAGTCATCAACCACCAGTACGGTGGCATCTTTGAACCTTACACTCTTATCATCTTTTACAACGGAGTGCAGTGAATGCTCCCTGGTCTTTACTATCCCGATTTCAGGAATTGTCACAGTGAATACAGAACCAAGGCCAGTCGCGCTTTCAAGGTCGATCCTGCCCTTCATTCTCTCTATTAGCCTTTTGGATATGGGCAGCCCAAGCCCGGCACCTCCGTGCCTCCTGGTAATGCTTCCGCTTTGCTGATAAAAGGGTTTAAATATCTTTTCCTGGTATTCTGGAGGTATGCCTATCCCTGTATCGGCAACACGCAGCTTTAGTGTTCCCTTGTCATCACCGTCTTTTATGAACTTAAGGCTTGCCTCGATTTTTCCTTTTTCAGTGAATTTTACGGCGTTGCCTATCAGGTTGAACAGTACTTGCTTGAAACGTACCTCGTCTATATTTATGGCTTCAGGAAAATCATCAGGAATCTCAATAAAAAAGTCAAGATCCTTTTTGCTTGCCTTGCCCTCATACAGTATCTGCATTTCACTTACAAGGTGCCGCATATCGGTGGGTTTTGGCACTATGTCCATTCGGCCTGCTTCTATTTTTGACAGGTCCAGAATGTCGTTCAGCAGTGTAAGAAGCAGCTGTCCGCTTGAGAGCACAGATTTGAGCATCTCCTTTTGTGAAGGGTTTTCAACCTGTTCGTAAAGGGCTTCGCTGAACCCCAGTATTGCATTCATGGGGGTGCGGATCTCGTGGCTCATGTTTGCCAGAAACTCACTTTTTGCATAGTTGGCCTCTTCGGCTGTTTTCTTTGCCTTTTCCAGCTCCCTTGCAGAAATTACCCTTTCGGTAATATCCCTGCCTATACCAACAATGCCTATGATATTGCCGTCTTCATCCCTGAAAGGTTTTTTTGAGGTAAGCAGCCAGGTTTCCTTTCCGTCCTTGTCGGTGAAATTCTCCTCCCTGTTTATTACCTCGGCCTCCTGTTCAATCACTTTTTTGTCATCTTCCTCGAAACGCCTTGCCTCGTTGGCACTGAACAGCTCGTAATCAGTTTTGCCGATCACCTCCTCTTCATTTTTACCCATCATCTTGAGGTCCTCCTTGTTTGTCAGGACCTTGCGCAGTTTAAGATCCTTTACGTACAGGGTGGTAGGAATACTGTCTATAACAGTACGTAAAAGCTGGCGCTCCCTTTTCAGCTCTTCCTCGCTTAACCTTTTATCTGTTATGTCATGTATAATCGAGAACACCATTTTCTTTCCCCCGATATCCACCGGCCCTGCGTGTACCTCCACATCCCTTATCCTGCCTCCTGAAAGGCAGTGTTTAAAGTTAAAAACACCCTTTTCCTCTTTTGTTACAAGGTCTATGTGTTTTCTGACCTCCTCTTCCGGAAGGGTGTTTATCTCGCTTATCTTCATTTCGCGCAGCTTGTGGCCCGGGTAACCATAGAACTTTTCTGCCGCAAGGTTAACATCGTGAATCTTGCCGTCTTCCGGGTCGAGTATCATCATAATGGCATTACTGTTCTGGAAAACCTCGCGAAAACGCTTTTCACTTTTGATCAGATCACGTGTAAGCCTTATCTCTCTCTCCCTTGAGTCAAATATCAGGCAAAGCAGGAAGGTGGCAAGCGGATAGATGACCAGTACTGGGAAAAGCAAATCCACAAATATACCCGAGATCACTTCTGCCGGGAGCGTCAGGCTGAACAGCAGCATGGCCAGGTGTACTGCAACACCAAGGGAAAGGTATGCAAGAGGGGTTGAGGCCTTTTTGCTCCTCTTCTTCAGGTAATGGTAAACTGTTCCCAGGCCGGCAGAGGTTATTATAACAAGGATGCCCATTAACAAACCCTCACCTGCCAGATAGATCCTGAAGGCAATCGATATAAGAACTGCAACAGCAGCAGTGACCGGCCCCCCGAAGAGCCCCGCGACACTAAGCACTATAGATCGCCCGTCAAATATGATCCCTTCATGTGCAGGCCAGTGCAGCTCGAAAGCACCGACCATCCCTATAATTACCACTATACCAAAGAGAAAGCCTGACAAGATCTGTTGCCTGATAGAGCCTTGCCTGAACCTCTGTGTGATAATGCTGTGTATGACCGAGAGGGCAATCAGCAGGGTTAAATTGTGTATAACGGGTGCCAGGAACATTGTTCTGTCTATTTACCTATATTGTACTTCTGCATCCTGCGGTAAAGTGCATTCCAGTCAACATTCAGCAGTTTAGCTGCTTCATTCTTGTTATAATCAGCCTTTTCCAGTGCTTTTATTATTGTCTGTTTTTCGACCTCCTTCAAATCGAGCAGCTCCTCTTCTCCACACTCTTTTGTTATTGCATGTGCTTTGGTTTTTGCCGGCATTATTGACTCAGGAAAATGTACGGGCAAAAGTTCGTTTCCCTCACAGATAATAACCGCCCTCTCCATAAGGTTGCGCAACTCCCGTATATTACCCGGGAAACTATAGTTTTGAAGTGTCTTTATTACATCCGGGTGCACTTTTCTAACACCCTTGCACATCTTTTTCTCGATAGTGTTCAGGAAATGGTCAATTAGCAAGGGGATATCCTCCTTGCGTTCACGCAAAGGGGGCAGGTATATGGTAAATGTACTCAGGCGGTAATACAGGTCATTCCGGAAGTTTTTCCCGGAGCTCATCTCCTCTTCGGTTTTGTTGGTAGCTGCAACTATCCTTATGTCAAAGGATTGTTCTTTTTGGGTGCCAACCTTGGTGAACTTGCGGTCTTCAAGAACGCGCAGAAGTTTGACCTGCAGGGCCTGGTCCATTTCGCCTATTTCATCAAAAAACAGGGTTCCCCTGTTGGCCATCTCGAACCATCCGGCCTTGTCGGCCACGGCCCCTGTAAAGCTCCCCTTTTTATGCCCGAAAAACTCACTCTCAAAAAGGGTGTCGGGAACAGCCGACATATTCACTGCCCCGAAAACCTCGTCCTTTCTGTCGCTAAGCTTGTGGATGCCTCTTGCCACAAGCTCCTTGCCTGTTCCGCTCTCACCAAGAATCAACACCGATGTGTCGCTGGTTTTTGCCACCTGCTGCATCTGTTTTTTTACCTGCTCTATCTGTGCTGACTTCCCGATAATGTCAACACCCAGCTTTTCGTTTATCAGGCTTTGGAGATATTTGCTTCGGTTCTTATAGTTGTTCAGGTTTGCGTTCAGTTCGGCATACTTCCTGGTCCGTTCAATGGATATCCATATGTCCTCTGCCTTGAATGGTTTTTTGAAATAGTCAACGGCACCCTTGCGCAATGCACCTATTACCGTGTCCATATCCCCCTCGGCACTTATCATTATTACCTCAATTTCCGGATGCTTCTCTTTGACCCTGTTTAATACTTCCAGGCCATCCATCTCAGGCATCATAAAGTCGGATATAAGGAAGTCGACTGGCTTTTCCTGCATTATTTCAAAAGCCTTCGAAGGCTTGTCGGCAATATCAACCTCGGTTTTTTCCTTCAGGGTTGACTTAAGCACATTGCGGATGATCGGATCATCGTCAAGCACCAGTATTCTTAACCTGTTGTTTTCCATAGATGCTTGTAATGTTAAGATTTAACAAAAGCGACAAACCCCCGCCAAAATTATGAATAATATCAGCTGCAAAATCAGTTTGGAAATGTAAGAATAAAAGTCGTACCCTCACCCTCTTTTGACTCAATGTCAATTCTTCCATTATGGCGCTGTACGAAATCCTTCACCAGGAGCAGCCCCAGGCCGCTTCCCTTTTCATCATTGGTGCCGCGGGTGGTTAACTGGCCTTCATCCACAAAGAGTTTTTTCTTGTTCTTTTCCGGTATACCCACACCGTTGTCGATCACCTTTATTACAATGTCGCTGTTCTTTTTACCGGCGGTCACCATAACCCGTCCACCCTGGTTGGTAAATTTGATTGCATTGCTGACAAGGTTCTGAAGTACGCTTCTCATCATGTTGTTATCTGCCTCCAGAACAAGGTCATCCGGAACGTCCATCTTTAGCTTAATTTTCTTTTTAACGGCAATGGGGTCAGTGATACGGATAATGTTCCCGACAAGTTCTTCAAGCTTGATCTCTTCAGGTGCTATTTCAAGGTTTCCTGTCTGTGACCTTGTCCACTGAAGTAGGTTTTCCAGGAGCGCGTATGTTTCATTTGATGAGCTGTTTATGCTCTGCAGTATCTCGTTGTAATCTTCCGATCCCGGCTCAAGGTAACCATCTGCCAGGGTGGATATCAGCATCGATATATTTGAGAAGGGCGACTTGATATCGTGAGCAATTACCGAATACAAACGGTCTTTAGTACGGTTTATCCTTTCAATCTGCTCGGCCTGCTCAATGATTTTCTTTTTCGCGTAGCTAAGGTCGATATGGTTGTTTACCCTTACAATCAACTCCTCTTTTTTGAATGGCTTTGTAATATAGTCCACCCCTCCTGCATCAAAGCCCTCGACAAGGTCATTTGTTTCGGTTTTTGCGGTAAGGAATATTACAGGTATGTCTGCCAGCGAAGGATCTTTTTTAAGTTTTTTGCAAAGGGTAAAACCGTCAGTGCCCGGCATCATTACATCGAGCAGAATAAGGTCGATCTCGTTCTGCTTGAGGATATTCATTGCATCTTCGGCGTTAAGCGCAAGTGCAATCTGGTAACCCTCTTTTTTCAGGAAGTTGCTTACAACCTTCAGGTTCTCCTTGTTGTCATCAACAACCAGGAGGGAAAACTGGCTTCTGTCGGGGCTTTTCATACTTTCACCAATATTTTTACTTTGGCCGCTGCTTTGAAGCAAAATTAAGATAATTATACAAAAGGTAAAGGTAAACAATAAAAAAACCCCCTGTTTATAGTCAGAGGGTCTTTTGCAAAAAACGAATTAGAATTTCCCTAAGCTTAGTTTACGCTTCTTAATACTGTTTTGAGTGAGCGTCCAAGGCCTTCGCGCAGTTCCGTGGTGTCGAAAGGTTTGTTCAGATATACGCTTATGCCTTTTTCTTGTAGTTCATCCCTTTTCTTTGCCTTGTCTACATTGGAAAGTACGATAATGGGTATTTTTTTAAGAGGATCGCTGCCTTTTACCTTTGATATAAGCTAGTAACCATCCATCCGGGGCATGACCAGGTCGGTTACTATGACATCCGGGCTTAGCCCCTCTTTCATGA
>PWNY01000238.1 GCA_003557805.1 Bacteroidales bacterium
ATCCCGGCTTCCCGCAGCCACTGAGCCTGCCTTTGTAATTTTCATACTGCGAAAGGGAGTTGAAGCTTATATGGCTGCTGTACCTCAGGATCTCGTCAAACTCATCATCACAGAACACGGGAGCATAGGTATGGGCCTCGCAGCCCATCTCCTCATAAATCAGCCTTGCCTCGTGCAGGGAGCTGGCGGTGGCCCCCATAAGATACCTCCTGATGCGCGGAAAGGTGCTCCACATGGCATAGCCCTTCAGGGCGCATATGATGTCAACACCCGCCTCCTGCTGCACCGCATCCAGTATCCTGAGATTAATGTCGAGCAGCTCCTCGTCTAAAACGAAGCATGGTGAGGGAATGCCTTCAAATCTGTCTGTCATATGCAATACTTTTCAACAGGGAGCGGCTCGTCAATACGTTCGTGCCAGGGCAGCCCGAATTCGGGCAACTTTTTCATGAATGGGTCGGGATCGAACTCCTCAACATTGAATACACCCTTGCCGGTCCACTTGCCGGTAAGGCCCATCATAGCCCCTATCATTGCAGGTACTCCCGTGGTGAAGCTCACCGCCTGTGCCTTAACATCCCGGTATGCCTCTGCATGGTCACAGTTATTCCATACGTAATAGGTGCGCTCCCTGCTGTCCTTTATCCCCTTTATCTGGCAACCGATGGAGGTCTGGCCACTGTATCCCTCTCCCAGGCTCGAAGGCTCGGGAAGCACCGCCTTTAAAAACTCCAGGGGAACTATGTCCACCCCTTTGAAGTTCACCGGCTTGATGCTGGTCATACCGACATCCTGCAGCACATTTAGGTAGGTTATATACTGCTTGCCGAAGGTCATCCAGAAGCGGGCACGCTTTAAGGTGGGGAAGTTCTTAACCAGCGACTCCAGCTCCTCGTGGTAGAGAAGGTATGACTCCCTCTCCCCTATCCCCGGGTACTCTATGGGCTTGTGTATCTCAAGGGGTTTGGTCTCCACCCATTTGCCATCTTCCCAGTAACGGCCGTTCTGGGTAATCTCCCTGATGTTTATCTCGGGGTTGAAGTTGGTTGCGAATGCCTTCCCGTGATCACCTGCATTGCAGTCCACTATGTCAAGGCTGTGGATCTGGTCAAAGTAGTGCTTGGCGGCATAGGCGGTGAACACACCTGTAACCCCCGGGTCAAAACCGCACCCCAGTATGGCCATAATGCCTGCATTCCTGAACCTGTCATGATAGGCCCACTGCCAGCTGTACTCGAACTTGGCCACATCCCGCGGCTCATAGTTGGCCGTGTCAAGGTAGTGGGTCCTGGTCTCCAGGCAGGCATCCATGATGGTAAGGTCCTGGTAGGGAAGGGCCACATTTATGACCAAATCGGGCTTGAACTTGTTTATAAGGGTAACCAGTTCAGGTACGTTGTCGGCATCCACCTGTGCCGTCTTTATACGATCACCGCCCACATCCCGGGCTATCTGCTCGCACTTTTCAAGGGTGCGGCTAGCAAGCATGATGTCAGAAAATACCTCCGGCAGCCTTGCTGCCTTTCGGGCAACCACATTGCCCACGCCTCCTGCTCCAATTATCAGTATTTTGCTCATATCTATGTTGGTTTTTTTTGTAAAAATAATAAATCCCGCAAAAGGACAGGCATAAAAAGGGCGGGGCAAAACAAAAGGCCAGCTGCCGGTCAATGCACCCTTATTACCTGCCAAAAATGCACCGGCCCGCTATTTAGCCGCTATACAGCTAATCTCCACATCCACGAACTTTGGCAGGGCACCCACCTGTACTGTCTCCCTGGCCGGAGGCTCGTTTTCAAAATATCCGGCATACACCTGGTTTAGCTTTGGAAACTCATTCATATCGCTTATAAATATAGAGCACTTCACCACGTTGGAAAAGTCCATGCCGGCTGCCTCAAGTATTGCGCCCAGGTTCTTCATCACCATACGGGTCTGCTCCTCAACTCCGCCCTTTATCAGCTCCCCGGTCTCAGGGTCAAGAGGTATCTGCCCCGATACATAGAGCATGTTATCCACCTGAACTGCCTGGTTGTAAGGGCCAACGGGACTGGCCGCCTTCTCTGTCCTGATTATGCGTTTCATAGGTTTTATACTTTTGTTATACAATAGCGCTCCCCAAATTTACTTAATTTTGGTGCACACACTATGGCAATGGACATTCTGATAATAGACAATTACGACTCCTTTACCTATAACCTCTACCACCTGGTTGAGGCGGTGATGCCCCCGGGCTCAGTTCTCAGGGTAAAGCGAAACGATGAAATATCACCTGAAGAGGCCGGCCGCTATGACAAGATTATCATCTCGCCCGGCCCCGGCCTGCCAAAGGATGCCGGTGTAAGCTGTGAGATTATAAAAAGCTACGGCGGGCAGAGGTCCATCCTGGGGGTATGCCTGGGCCACCAGGCAATAGCCCAGGCCTACGGGGGCAGGCTGCTGAACCTGCCGCAGGTGCTTCACGGAAAGGCGATCAGTATCAGGGTTACGGTAATGGATGAGCCGCTGTTCAGGGGCTGCCCCGGCCAGTTTGAGACAGGAAGGTACCACTCATGGGTGGTGGACCCCGGCACCCTGCCCCGGACTTTGCAGGTTTGTGCAACGGATGATATGGGCAATATCATGGCGCTCAGGCACAGGCAGCATGATGTCAGGGGGGTGCAGTTCCACCCTGAAAGCATTATGACCCCCCTTGGAAGGCAGATCCTTGAAAACTGGGTATGTCAGTAACTTTAGGCCTTTATCAGTCTCCTTTTCAGCTCTTTTTTACCTGCCGGTTCACTCAAAGTCCCAGGGTTGTGGCATATGGGTGTAGTCGGCCTGCCTCAGGTAGAGCTGGTACCTGTTCCTTCTGAACTCATAATAGGGCCTTAGCATAAAATCCTCCGGGCTTCCCGCACCATCTGTCCTGAAAACACCACTTAGACCCCCTGCCGGAACAATGCACTCCTCAATGCTCCTGCCGTCCATTAACAGCTGCGGTATCACTATGTCCGGTCCACGGTAGCGGTGCATACCCCTTTGGTTCTGCAGGTAGATGTGCTCATCTGATATCCCCTCATTGCCAAGGTCGGCAGCAAGCACCAGCGGCCCGTTCATTACACTCAGAAGGGAGGGGTCATCTGCCATCCTCTCCACATGCAGCGAAAAGGGGAACTCTATCTCCACCCTGTCACCGTCGCGCCAGCGCCTTTCAATGGCAAGCCAGGAAGAGGGTAGCATGCGGGACTCCACCGGATCACCGTTCACCTTCACCGAAAACTCCCCGAATGTCCACCATGGCACCCTGACACTGAGTGTAAAGCTGCGGGGCCTTCTCATTTTAAGCTCCAAAAGCGAGCCCTCACTGGC
The DNA here is from genome assembly GCA_003557805.1 of Bacteroidales bacterium. Lineage (GTDB taxonomy): Bacteria > Bacteroidota > Bacteroidia > Bacteroidales > UBA7960 > PUPG01. The sequence goes on from PWNY01000238.1 coordinate 3,352, forward strand.
CGGGAAGCCGGTATACTGGGAAAGCTCCACCCCTTTCTCTTCCCACACCAGGCGGGATGCAATGAAAAGGTTTACATACAGCTTATCATCCATATGGTAATAGATTGACCTGCCAAATTCGGCAGGGTTCTCCATCCCGGAACCAACGCAGCACCAGAACGAGCTGTCGGGCGTGGAATATATCTTCCAGCTCCCCGGCCTCTGGGGCATGTAGTAGCCGAACATACCTGTCTCCCTGTCATGGGAGGAGAGGATGTGGTTTACCAGGGCGCGCTCGTAATAGTCGCCATAGGCTGGGTCTGCAAACCATGTCATCAGGTGGTGGTTTAGCTTTAAAAGGTTGTGTGTACAGCAGGTCTCGGCGGTCTCGACCGAGAGCTGGTCTGAAAGGTAGTGGGGCGGCCTCAGTATCCACTCGTAATTACTGAAGCCCCCGAAAGAGTATATCCTGCCATTAACAATGTAGTTGTAGCCGTTAAGGGCGATCCTTTTATAATATGGATCATTTGTAAGCTCATACATCCTGGCTGCCGCGGTAAGCTTGGGCACCTGGGTGTTGGTGTGTTTACCGAGCAGGGCATCTTTGTTGAGCGAAAGGGGCACGTTGATAATATCGTGCTGGAAGAGTTCGGCAAGGGCAAGGTGCTTTTCATTGCCGGTAACAGTATAAAGGATGGCAAATGCATCTGCCATGCCCCCGTACTCTGTATCCAGCATAGCCTGTATCTCCTCAGGTGACAGCTTCGAGGTGCGGTATTCGACCCAGGCGGCCATATCCTCTGCCACCCCGAGGGCCTGGCTGTTACCCGCGTATATATACTGGTCTATCATGCCTGCAAGTATCTTGTGAAAGACATAGTAGGGAGCCCACACGTAATCGCCGCTTTCAAGCCTGTCGAAGAAGCTCTCGGGCACCGCCATAAGGTACCCCCTGCTGTCGAGCGCCTTCTGGCATTTTGCCAGTTCATCCACGGTATATGCGCCCCGCTTCAGCAGCCTCTGATCACCGGTAATGGCATACTTTTTTGCAAGGGCCGACAGGTAATGTCCTGCCGACTGCCCCCTTATCTCAATATCAGGCGCCTCCCATCCTCCGTATGGGTCGGCAAGGGAAGGCAGGCCCGCGTTCATCCTGAAGGTGCTGAGGAACCTGTCGGGCTCCAGGCTGAGCAGGTACTCCAGGTTAATATCCAACGACTCCCTGAATGGCCCGTCAAGCAGGGTGACATCCTGTAGTGCGAACTCCCGGAGCTGGTTCACACCCTCCACACTGCCAGTTTTCTTATCAGTGCTACAGGCAGCAGCAGTTATAATAAGTGCAATGATAAGTGCATTGGGGAAAAATCTCCCGCAGCCGGTAGCAGCTATGCTTTTTCTGTAAGCGATTACTTTTTTCATACTGATGGGGATTGATGTTTATATTGAAATTGCTGTTTTTTGGGATTAATGCTTATTTGTAAATTTTTGCTTATATGCCGGTTAATGTTTATACAGTTAAGCGTATTCCCTGCAGGACGGTTTTTATATCCGGTATTTATTCCTGGTAGTATATCCTTTTTACCCTTGCCGATACAGAGGTGAACACCTCGTAAGGTATGGTGCCTATGTCACGGGCTATTTCGGTTACCGGCAGCCCAGGACCGAAAACCGTCACCTCATCACCCTCCGCCGCTCCTATGCCGGTAACGTCGAGTGCACACATATCCATGCTTATGTTGCCGATAACCGGTGCCCTTTTACCTCTTACCAGCAAACTGCCCCTTTTATTGCCAAGCCTTCTGTCCAGTCCGTCCGCGTAGCCAACGGGGATGATTGCAAGCTCCATATCCTGCCCTGCAGCTCCCTCACGCCCGTAGCCGATGGTCTCCCCTGCACTTACGTGCTTTAACTGGGATATCACCGACCTGAAGACACTCACATTCTTAAGCAGGGGCTGCAGGTTATCATCCCCGCTTACCCCGTACAGGCCTATGCCCAGCCTCACCATATCGAAGTGGGCCTCCGGGAACCTTGAGATGGCCGCAGAGTTGCATATATGCCTTTTGAAGCTGTATCCCAGCCCCTCTTCTATTTTTTTGCATATACCGCTGAACACCTCTATCTGCCTTTTCGTGAAATCGTCATGGCGGGCATCCTCGCTTGCAGCAAGGTGCGAGAACACCGATGCCACCCTGATCCACGGATGCTGGCCCAGTATGCCAGTTAGCTCCTCCACCTGGTTCTCCATAAAGCCAAGGCGGTGCATCCCCGAATCTATCTTAAGGTGTATTTTATGCTGCCTGGGGAGTTTACCCCCGGCCCTCTCCTGTATGGCCCGGGTAAAGCGCCCCAGGATGCCGAAGCCGTAGATTTCAGGTTCGAGATTGTAGTCTGCCAGGGTGTTAAAGGTCCTCACCTCGGGGTTCATTACCACTATGGGCAGGTCCACCCCGCCCTGGCGCAGCTCCCTGCCCTCATCGGCATAGGCCACCGCCAGGTACTCCACATTGTGGTACTGCAGCACCCTGGCAACCTCAACGCTGCCGCTGCCGTATGAAAAAGCCTTTACAACTCCCATGATGCCCGTACCCTGCGAAAGAAGCGATTTGAACACATTGAGGTTGTGAACAAGGGCGTCAAGGTCTATCTCAAGGGTGGTCTGGTGGTCCTTCTGCTGCAGCAGCTGGCTTAATCGCTCAAAGCCAAAGCTCCTGGCACCCTTCAGGAGCAGGGCCTCCCTATGGAAGCCATCGCTTAAGGCACCCGCCATATAACTGCCGGTGTCAGGGTAAAAACTTGCAGGCAGCTTAAAGTCAGAGGCCCTTGATGATATGTCGGGGCCTATGCCTATCAAACGGTCAATGCCCTTTGCCTTCAAAAGGGAAGCCACCGCCGGGTATAGCTCCGCAGGCGGTATTCCGCTCTGCTCTATATCAGACAGTATTACTGTCTTTTTTCGGCGCCTTGACTGGCTTGCCAAAAAGTCCAGTGCTATCTCAAGAGAGTGCAGGTCGGAGTTGTAGCTG
>PWNY01000320.1 GCA_003557805.1 Bacteroidales bacterium
CGGTATACCGGAACATAGGCGGGCATGCGTATGGCACAGTCTACTCGGGGCCGGTGGGGGCGATTATAAGCCCGCACCTGAGCGGAAAACTCAGGGAGTATATACATCTTAGCTATGCATCTACACTGTGTGGCAGATGCACCGAAGTATGTCCGGCTGGTATAGACCTTCACCACCAGTTGCTGCATAACAGGCGACTTGCTGTAGTTAAGGGGTTTCCTGCAAGGAGTGAAAGGACCGGCATCAGGATTTACACCCGGATAATGAAAAAGCCCAAATACCTTGAGATGGCATCTCCGTCTATAAAAAACCTGGTTGCCAGGTTCTTCTTTAAGAAAGCATGGGGGCCGCGCCGGGTACTTCCCAGGGTTATGAAAAGCTTCAGGAAGCAATATGAAGAAGCTGGGCGGCAGAATAAGTAGATGATCTATCAACTTTTCTCCAGCCGAAACTCCCCCCTTTTTATATAAACGGGGCCTTCAGGGCGAAGAATGCTTTGAAACAGGTAAAATGAGCCTGTTCGGAACTCTCCGACAACTGATTCACTATATTTTTCAAGCAGATCCTCCAGGGCTTTGTTTCTGTTTATATGTTTTATGCGGCCAATTGTAAGGTGGGGGACAAAATACCTCCTGTCCGGTTCATAACCGAGAGGCCTGATATTTTCATTGACACCATCCCAAAGATCTTCAAGCCCGCTTCCCTTTTCAATCCCAACCCATATCACCCTGGGTGCAGCACGGTTACCAAAGGTCCCGCACCCCTTAAGCCTTATGTGCAGCTGGTCCAGGCGCGAAGCGGCTCTCTGCAGGGCTTCTGATATTTCCTTTTCTTTACTTTCCGGTGTGTCACCAAAGAATTTAAGGGTTACATGCAAATTTGATGGATCAACCCAGTTTATCCTCTCTCCCTGAAGCTCATGGCGGAAATTGTCGATAAGGTTGTAAAGGGCCTCAGTTGCCTCAATCTTTACGGCACAGAAAAGTCTTATCATTGCGCGGCAAAATTTTTGGACAAAATAAGAAAAGATATTAATTTTGCAAACCCTGAAAAGGTGATACGGGGAATTAGCTCAGTTGGCTAGAGCGTTTGGCTGGCAGCCAAAAGGTCACCGGTTCGAGCCCGGTATTCTCCACATATAAAGGATAAGCAATAAAAAGTAATTGGTATTTGGTGAAAAATGTGCTCACCATTTTCCGGTTACTTTTTTTATAATAGGGAGGAAACAGCTGTTATGCTTGATGCAAATATTCAGGAAACCATAAAAGAGATCATATCTGCCCATTCTGGCAGAAGTGCCGTTATAAAGGGACTGTTTCCGGTCGGTGGCGGGTGTATAAACAACACACATTATGTTGATACAGGTGCGGGCCGGTTCTTTATAAAACAGAACAGCTCTGACAGGTTTCCGGGGATGTTTGAGACAGAGGCGCGTGGACTTAAGCTGCTGTCGGAATCCTCCGGCATTAAGGTGCCAGAAGTGATTGGGCGGGGAGATTACCGGGGCGAAAGCGTGCTTGTTCTTGAATATATCGAACAGGGGACTAAAGGAAAGGAATTCTGGAATGACTTCGGAAGGGGACTGGCAAAGATGCACCTGGAAAACCCTGGCAACGGAAAGTTTGGCCTGGATCACGATAACTATATTGGCAGCCTGGTACAGAAAAATGGCTATGAAGGCTCCTGGACTGATTTTTTTATAACCAGCAGGCTTGAGGTGCAGCTAAAAATTGCCCGTGACAGCGGCAGGGCAGGGAAGGAGCTGTCGCGGATGTTCAATGCACTTTATTCACACCTGGATGATATCTTTCCTGAAGAACATCCCGCCCTGTTACACGGAGACCTATGGAGCGGCAATTATATGACAGGGAGTGACGGAAGGGCTGTGATGATAGATCCGGCTGTATATTTCGGACACCGGTATATGGACCTTGGTATGAGCAAGCTTTTTGGTGGCTTTGACACCATTTTTTACAAAGCCTATCATGATGAATACCCGCTTGAGGCCGGCTGGCAGGATGGGATTGAGGTAGCCAACCTCTATCCGCTTATGGTACATGTTAATCTTTTCGGAGGAGGCTACAGCACAAGCGTTAAGAACATACTAAAGCGCTTTGTTTAACTGAAACATTTTTACAAATATTACGTAAGCTTATTGAACAAACCTTGCTTCTGAATGCTTTACCAGATAAGGGAAATAAAACAACCAGGCTATGAAACAAAAACAGGCATACTATTCCCACGATACAGATCTTAAAACACCAAAGAAGCCCTTTGACAGGGCTTTTTTTGAAACACTGCCCAAGACCGACCTTCATGTACACCTTGACGGATCCCTCAGGCCCGGGACCATCCTTGACCTGGCAGCAAAGGACAATGTGGATATTGGGGCAGACAACCTCAAAAAGCTTGAAAAGATCCTGCAGCCGGGGAAGACACACGAGTCTCTCAATGATTATTTAAAGGCGTTTGACCTTACACTTAAGGTCCTTCAGACAGAGGAGTCGCTTTACAGGGCTGCATACGAACTGGTAGAGGATAATGCAAAGGAGAACGTGCAATATTTTGAGGTGAGGTATTCTCCAATACTGCACACTGAAAAAGGCCTTCCGGTTACTTCCATCCTGGAAAGCGTAATAGAGGGCCTTAAGGATGGAGAGAGCGATTTTGGAATTAACAGTGGTGTGATCGTTTGCGGTATCAGGAATATATCCCCGGATGTAAGCATGCAGATGGCCGAGCTGGCCGTGGCCTTTAAAAACAGGGGAGTGGTCGGGTTCGACCTTGCTGGTGCAGAATACAACTATCCGGCAAGGGATCACCTTGAGTCTTTTAACCTGATTCTATCAAACAATATCAATGTAACCATTCATGCAGGAGAGGCATATGGCCCTGACAGCATTCACCAGGCACTCCATTATTGCGGTGCCCACAGGATAGGACATGGTACGCGACTCAAGGAAGACGGGGATCTGCTCAACTATGTGAATGATCACAGAATCCCGCTTGAGATATGCCTTTCTAGCAATGTTCAGACCCAGGCTGCAAGAACCATAGAAAGACACCCCTTTAAGTTTTATCTTGACCTTGGCCTGAGAGTAACGTTAAACACCGATAACAGGCTGGTTACACGAACTACAATGACAGACGAATACTATCTTGCCTATAAGAACTTCAACCTTACTCCGCAGAACATACTTGACCTGGTTATTAACGGAGTAAAGTCGGCTTTTATACCATTTGAATACAAAAAATGGTTCTTAAGGGATACAAAACAGAAGACAATAGAGCTCATCAACAATTATGATTCCTCTGGCAAAGACAAAAAGTAACTCTGTCCGACATTCTTTTTAACTTTGTGCTTTAATATCCCTTCCCAAAATGAGCGAACAGATCAAGCACGAATGTGGTGTGGTATTACTGCGCCTGCTGAAGCCGTTGGAATATTATGTTTCAAGGTATGGAACTGCCTTTTATGGCCTTGACAAACTGTACCTGCTTATGGAGAAGCAGCACAACAGGGGGCAGGATGGTGCCGGACTGGGCTGTATAAAGTTAGATGTTCCCCCGGGCTCAAGGTATATGAACCGGATCAGGAGCAATAAGCACAACCCCATCCAGGACATATTCACACGGATATACGAGAGAATAGAAAAGCACACCGCTGGCAGGCCTGAAAGGTTGAAAGATGTTAACTGGCTCAAGCAGAACCAGGACTTTACAGGAGAGCTTTTTCTGGGGCACCTGAGATATGGCACATATGGGCGAAACGAGGTGGAGTATTGCCACCCTTTCCAGAGAGAGAACAACTGGATGTCAAAAAACCTCATGATTGCCGGTAACTTTAACCTTACAAATGTAAACGAACTTTTCAGCAGCCTTGTAAATATCGGGCAGCATCCCAACGAGACCAGCGACACGGTTACCATCCTGGAAAAAATGGGCCACTTCCTGGACGATGAGAATGAAGACCTGTATCGCCGGTTCAAAAACGAGGGTTACAGCAAAAAGGAGATATCCCCACTAATCGCCCGGGACATAGACCTTGCAAAAGTGCTTGCAAATGCAAGCAAGTATTGGGATGGGGGTTATGTTGTGGCCGGAATGGTTGGTCATGGTGATGGGTTTATAATGCGCGACCCTCACGGGATAAGGCCGGCATATTACTATCAGGACGACGAGGTGATGGTCGCGGCAAGCGAAAGGCCGGTAATACAGACAGCCCTTAATATACCTCTTGGTGAGATTAAGGAGCTCCGTCCCGGACATGCACTTATAGTAAGGCGTGATGGCCAGGTGGTGGAAACAGAATGCAGGGGGGAACAGAAAAGGGCGGCCTGCTCATTTGAAAGGATTTACTTTTCAAGGGGTACTGATGCTGATATATATCAGGAGAGGAAGAACCTTGGCCGTAAAATCGTGCCTTCAATATTGAAGGCAATACACTATGACCTTGAGAACACCTTGTTCTCATACATTCCCAATACGGCCATAGCCGCCTTCAAGGGAATGGTGGAGGGCCTGCATGATTTCTGTGACAAGGTAAAGCTGGACAGGATAATGCAGCTGGAGGGCAAGAATGACAGTGAAAGCCTCGAAAAGATACTATCCTTACGCCCAAGGGTTGACCAGGTTGCCGTAAAGGATGCAAAGCTAAGGACATTTATAACCGAGGATCAGAAGCGTGATGAGCTGGTGGCACATGTTTATGATGTTACCTATGGTGTTGTACGGTCCGGCATTGATACACTTGTGGTTATCGATGATAGTATAGTAAGGGGCACAACCCTGAGCCAGAGCATTATAAGAATACTTGACCGCCTTGAGCCCAAAGAGATAGTCATTGTGTCATCTGCGCCACAGATCCGCTATCCTGACTGTTACGGGATAGACATGACCAAGCTGGGTGATTTTATTGCTTTCAGGGCTGCGATGGAGCTGTTAAGGGATACAGGCAGGGAGAATATAATAAATGATGTGTATCACAACTGCAAGGCCCAGCTGGAAAAGCCGGTGGCGGAGTCCGAGAACGGGGTAAAGGATATTTACAAGTCATTCTGCCCGGAAGAGATATCCGGAAAAATCGCAGAATTGCTCCATCCGCCGCATGTCAGGGCCGGCCTTAAGATCGTATACCAGAGCATTGAGAACCTGCATGCAGCATGCCCTCAAAACAAGGGGGACTGGTATTTTACAGGTGATTATCCTACTCCCGGGGGGAATAATGTAGCAAACAGGTCTTTTGTAAACTATATCGAGGGCAGGAACGAAAGGTCTTACTGACATCGTTATGCATATCATATAATCTGTTTACTAAATTTTTTCAGCCGTGTCACAATATATCAGGAACCTGATTTTGCAGGGAGAACATCAGAGGCAGGATTTTAAGTTCCAGGTGAACGACAGCCGGAAGATCGCACGGACCCTGGTCGCCTTTGCCAATACCGATGGGGGGAAGCTACTTATTGGCGTTAAGGATAATGGCGTAATTGCTGGCATAAGGGCAGAGGAGGAGTACCATATGATAGAGGCCGCAGCCACGATGTACTGCAAACCTGAGATGGACTTCGCTTTCCGGCACTGGAACATTGATGGCAAAAAGGTTCTGGAAATAGATGTTCCCAGGGCCCAGGTCAAACCAGTATACGCCAGCACTGAAAACGGAAGGTGGATGGCATGGGTAAGGGTAGGGGACCAGAACATTCTGGCCGACACCATTATGATAAAATACTGGAAAAGGCAGAAAAGCAGCAAGGGTACCGTAATACACTATTCGGGAAACGAAAAGATGCTGCTTGAACACCTCAGCACCCACCCCACAATAACACTGGGCCGCTACAGTAAGTTGTCCGGCCTGCCCCGCAACCTGGCGGAGAATGTGATAGTTGACATGATGGCCGCAGGTCTTGTGGAAATGGGCCAGAACGAACACCACACATGGTTCCGCCTGAAGGACCCTGAAGAGGATATTTAACCAGCCTCTTCCTTGTCAAGGCTTGCATATACGGAGTTTTCGCTCCTGTATTCCGGCACAATCTCCTTCATCTTGCCAACAATCTTAAAATCATCCCCCTGGCTGATCAGCTGTAAAAGAGCATCCAGCTGCCCGGATATTTTTTCCCTGCCGGTAACCGAGACCCTGGCATGTAATATTTTTGGATGATATGTGGGAAGAGTGTTCTCTTCCTTGTTAAGCACCTCTTCATAAAGCTTTTCTCCCGGCCGGAGGCCTGTTTCCTTGATGATTATGTCCCTGCCGGGTTCCAGCCCGCTTAGCCGTATCATTTTCTTTGCCATGTCAATTATCCTTACAGGCTTACCCATGTCAAAAACAAATATCTCACCCCCC
>PWNY01000383.1 GCA_003557805.1 Bacteroidales bacterium
GAGCCTTTCGCGCGAGCCGATCTGCTGTATAAAGTATCGCAGTCTTCTTTCAATTTCCTGTTCCACCTGTGAGTCTCCAACTTCAATGCTGTCAATCAGTGCCTGGTTGTACAGAAGCTTCTGGAACATTATATCATCCAGCAGAACACAATAGGGGTTCGAGCCCATATCAACCCCCTGGGCCTCTGCCTGCCTCATGTGCTCAAACAGGTCTGATTGAAGTATTGCACTATTACCAACTACTCCAATAACCTGATCAATCACCACCCTTTCCTGCGAATAGACCTGGCTGGTTGTTTTTACCACTGTTGCAAGGACAATAACTGCTATGATCCTTAATAATATTCTCATTGTTTTTCCCTTGTTTTTCATTTGGTTTTTATCAGGCATGGGTTAATAATAGGTCTCCACATTATTGGCCTCAACTGCCTGGTTAAAGAACTGCCTTCTTTTATTTTCCAGAAAATCCCTTTTGCGCCTGTTAAGTATAAGCATGCGCAGGTTCTCCCTTTCAAAATCAAGCGGGGAAATGTCCCCCTTGAGCTTGTATTCATTTATATAAAGGAAATAACGATAATAATAATCTGTTATTTCCATAAACCGGTTACTGCGCAAAAACTCAGACTCAGACTCAACTTCAAGCGGCATATCCAGTAAAATATCACCCAGGATCAGCCATCTGTCCGATCCCACAAAATAAGTTGCGGCATTTTCAAGACAATAGATCTCAAGCCTTTCCAGGTCACCCTCATTAGGTGAACGGTAAAGACTCCTTACCAGGGCATGATCCGCAACATTCAGGGGCAGCTTAATATAGTTTACCCTTACAATGTTTTCTTTTAGAACAAAGTGCTGCCGGTTCTCTTCATAAAAAGAAACAACCTCACTTTCAGCAATCACCGTATCCATCTCCTTGACCGCCAGTTCACTTTCAAATGCATGGATCAACATTGCATTACGGTATTCCGACACCTTCTTGTCAATCTCTTCCATACTTGCAGACAAGTTTTGCTGCGCCTGGTAAAGGAATACCTGCTGGCGCACCCACCTGTCAACGTATCTCTGCACAAAATCGGCACTGTCCATGGGACTTGCACCATGGGGAATGAAAGGGCTTATATCTTCAAGATACAGTCGCGAACCATGCACCCTGGCGAGCAGCTGGTCATCTGTGCGAAAATCAAAGAAGCTGCAAGCTGATAACAGTGCAAGCAGAATATAGACCGGCATTACCGGTCTCATCTTAAAAACTCTTTTATCTGTACGGGTCATTTCTTAGAATAAATCCTCTGCAAGTCAGGATATTAAAAACTGTGCTGCTCAAGCAGCTGTTCATCCACCCATATCTCATACCTGCTCCTCAGGGCCTTTAACCATTCCCTTTCAAGGTAATCCTGGTAATCAGCAATTACCATACCACGAACATCCTTTAATTCTTCTGAAGGATAGGCATGCCGGTTATCCTCAAAAAATTTCTTCAGCCCGGTCGTATCAGAGGTTGCCTTGCTCCACACCTTCTGATCTGTAATTTCGAACAGAAGAATACCGTCATAATACTCCTCTGCCAGCCTGGCAAAATCGGGATGCTTCTCCTCCAGCCTGGAGTCTTCATATTCAAGTATTGATTTATTTATAAACTCCTTGTAATACCTGTTAACAACATATGGTATATTGCCTGGGTTCTGCCTCCTTTGATTATCTTGCAAAAACTGTGCAAACTCTCCCTGTCTTATTTCTACAGTGCCAATGGTTGCAAGTGCCCTGTCCAGGTTTTCAGCCCCTTCAGGCTCCCATTCACCCTGGAATATTCTCTCGTCAACCAACTCATAAAACTCCTCCAGGGCTTCCCTGTACTCCCTGAACCCGTAATCCTGCTTAAGCCTGCCAATGAAAACATCCTGCTTTAGCCTTGACCTGGCATCCCGTTCCACGCGCATCCGCAGTTCGTCATATATCTCCTCGTACCCGGGAGGTGGTGTTTTTTCAATGAGCTTTATGATATGCCACCCAAAATCTGATTTCACCGGCGGGGAAATATCTCCAGGTTCATTCAGCTTATGGATCGCCTCGACAAACTCCGGCACAATCCTGTTTACTGTAAAAGATGGCATCTCCCCGTTACGGCCACTGGATTGCCTGTCTTCAGAATACTGGGTGGCAAGTTCCCCGAAATCCTCTCCCCCTTTTACCCTTTCATAAAGATGGTTTATCAGCTCTTCCTTCATCTTAAGTTCTTCCTGACCTGTGCCCGGAGGGGTCATAAGCATAATATGAGCGACCCTCGCATTGCCCATTGCAGGCAGCTTGTCGTATACCTTAACGATATGGTATCCGAAATCGGTCCTTACCGGCATTGAAACTTCTCCCACAGGAGTGTTATATGCGGCACTTTCAAAAGGATATACCATGTTGAATACTGTAAAGTAGCCAAGATCACCCTGGGTTCCCCTGCGCGGCGGCTGATTGCCGCTCGCCTCGCGGTCACGGACCGATGATTCCTCAGATACTTCAAGGGCCACTTCTGCAAAGTCCTCCCCATTCAGTATCCTTTCCCTTGCATCCATTATCCGGTTGTACACCTCAATGGTATCTTCAGGCAGTGCATTGGGATCAAGGGTAAGCAGTATATGAGAAGCCCTTATATCATACTGCATCCTTTCCCATGCCTCCCTTACAAGTCTTTCCGTTACTTCGTGGTCGGCAAGGTAATGTTCGGCCAGCTGCGACCTGTATGATTCGTACTCCTCCCTGAAACTTTTTGTGGTATCCAGGCCCAGGGCTTTTGCCTCCTTTACCTTAAGCCTGAAGTTTATATACATTTCAAGATACTCCTCTGGTTCCTTGGGATCGGCTATGGATATCTCCAGGTTATTTTTCCTGTAAATCTGCTCAAACTCCGAGAGAGTTATCTCCCTGTCTTCAATACGAACCAGTACGGGATCTTCACCTTTTGCGGCAACTGAAGTATTTGCAGGCAAAAGGTGTAAAAGCAAAGCAGTAATAACAACATATTGCCATTGCGATCTTTTCATGGTCAGATTATTTATTTCTACAATTTCATTACCTGCTGTAATTGGGCGCCTCACGGGTAATTGTAACATCGTGGACATGGCTCTCCCTTACACCTGAATTTGTTATCTTTATGAAATGGGATTTCTGAAGCTCGCCTATATTAGCGGCCCCGCAATAACCCATTCCTGCACGCAGACCGCCCACCATCTGGTGAACAACCTCTGAGAGGCTGCCTTTATAAGGTACCCGGCCAACTATACCTTCGGGCACAAGCTTTTTGATATCATCCTCAACATCCTGGAAATATCGGTCTCTGGAACCATCCTGCATTGCCTCAATACTGCCCATGCCGCGGTATGTCTTGTATTTTCGCCCCTCGTAAATTATAGTCTCTCCCGGTGACTCCTCGACACCGGCAAAAAGTGAGCCGGCCATTACCGAAGAAGCACCTGCAGCAATTGCCTTTACTATATCACCTGTATACCTGATACCACCATCTGCAATAACAGGTACTCCAGACTCGGAAACAGCCTTAGCCACATCGTATATTGCAGTTAGCTGTGGCACTCCGACACCAGCAACTATCCTGGTGGTGCAGATACTTCCCGGGCCAATTCCCACCTTAACTGCATCCACTCCTGCCTTCATAAGGTCCAGGGCAGCATCTGCGGTAGCAACGTTACCGGCCACCAGCTCCAGATCCGGGAATTGCCTTTTTATCTGTTTTACCATTTCTATAACACCCCTGGAATGGCCATGCGCCGTATCAACAACTACAGCATCCACATCCTCCCTCACAAGGGCTGCAACCCTCTCTATGGTGTCAGGTGTAACACCAACAGCGGCAGCCACCCTGAGCCTGCCCCTTTGGTCCTTGCAGGCATTGGGCCTTTCCTTGATCTTGATAATATCCCTGTAGGTTATCAACCCAACCAACTGGAAGTCGGAGTCCACAACTGGCAGCTTCTCTATCTTGTGCTCCTGCAGGATCTCTTCGGCATCCTCAAAGTCTATGAATTCAGAGGTGGTAATAAGGTTCTCCCTTGTCATGATCTCGGCAACCGGTCTTTCATGGTCTTTCTCAAACCTGAGGTCCCTGTTGGTGACAATACCCACGAGTTTGTTGTTATCACTAACAACCGGAATGCCACCAATCTTGTTCTCTTTCATAATATGCAGGGCATCCCTGACAAGTGCATTTTCATGAAGGGTTACAGGATCGATGATCATACCGTTCTCCGACCTCTTAACCTTCCGGACCTTAATTGCCTGGGCCTCAATGCTCATATTTTTATGAAGCACTCCTATGCCTCCTTCCTGGGCCATTGCAATGGCCATCCTGGATTCGGTAACCGTGTCCATGGCAGAGGATACCACGGGGATTTTCAGCTCTATGTTCCTGGAAAAGCGGGTGGAGGTATCAACCTCCCGGGGCAATACCTCTGAATAGGAAGGTATCAGAAGCACATCGTCATATGTCAGCCCCTCGCCTGAAAATTTTTCTTTGTCTGATTGCATGGCGGCCAATTAAATTTTAGTGAGCAAAAGTAGGAAAAATATGGGAGAGTTTATTGTAAAAAATCTAAAATCAAGAGTGTTAAGGACGGTTATCCTGAAGCCTGAAATCAGGCAGCCCCCGGGTTCATCTCACAAGGTAAACGGTCCCTTTCTTTTCACCGTCCGGTATATCATGAAATGGTGCAGTGTAAATAATATGGTAAAGGTAAGTCCCTTCGGGAGCAGGCACCCCGTTAATATTGCCATCCCACTGCTCTGCATCTGAGCTTCCAGAAGAATATACCTGCAGCCCGTTACGGTTGTATATCCTTATTGAATACTCAAAGCCATCCGGGAAAAAGGGCTTGAAGACCCTGTTCTCAGATAATTCGCTTCCCGGGCGGAAAGCATTTGGGATTTTTATTTCAGGCTCAATGTAAAGTTCTACCGTGTTGGAGTAGTACTCCATGCCCATATGTACTCCCCTTAACCTGACACCAAATAGCACCAGTTCATCATTTATATCATGACGATAGGGAGATATGGGACCTGTAACCGCAGCATCTTCAAAGTCAGTATCACCTGGGAGTCTCTGCATAAGCGTGTATGAATTTGCGGCAGGATCGCGCCTGAACTCGAAGTAAATTTCCGAAGGATCATCTTCTGAAGAACTGGCCGAAAGCCAAAGTGTTGAGACAGGCCCGGATACTACTGCCGGCTCATCACAGGGATGGCCACCTGCATCTGAAAGATGTGCCCTTACCCTGTAATACCAGATATCCTGATCCAGACCATCTGCCTGCTCATCGGTAAATGTATAAAGGGTGGAGTCAATTGTAATTTCTGCAATTTCCTGGTAGTCACCCTCTTTTTGACGTGACCGCTCAATAAAAAACAAATATTCAGGAAAATCAACACCCACAACCCCAATACTTACCTCCACGTCCCCACCGGGAGTAACGGAAACATTTTCAATTACAACCTCATCGAGTTCCGGCCAGTAAACTGTTTGTTCAACTGCGTTTGAAAAAGAATTCCGTTGTGCCAGATCAGGATCATGACTATCTATTGCACGTATTCTAAATTCATTGTTACCCGGATCATCCAGTTTGATTTTATACTCCTGCTGCTCAACATTTTCATCATACTCAACCACATCAAGCTCCTGTCCATTATGGATTATCTGGTAATGTGTAAAGAAAGCCTCCGGTTGATCAGAGCTTCCAGGTTTAGGATCTACTATATAGTGGTCCCATATCAGTGTGAGTTCACGCGTGCACAAATCATAAGATATATCTTGCAGAAAGATAGTTCCATGAATATAAGTATACTGATCAGCTCCTTCGCCATCCTTATCTAATGCCAGATAGTAAAGGTAAGGAAACTGAAAAGGGTTATTATCTGTAAGTATAAACCAATTAACCGAAGCATCATAAACTTCGAGGTCACCTATATCCACATCCTGAAATTCAGGCCAGATATAAGAGCCAGGATCTGCACCAGGCTCCCTCCTGTGAAACAACACAATACCTGAATCCACATCCCCGTCAAGCCTGAAAATAATATCTACAGAGTTGTTGTCTTCAGAAACACTAAGCTGTATGATCTCTATCATATCATTTGAAGCCAGCTTGCTACCGGTGAGGGTGCTCTCCTGATTTACATCAGGTATCAGCGTCATAGAGAACAAAAACAGAAAAAAACCCAGCATAATTTTATATTACCATTAATATTTTAATGCTCATTAAATTATAACGGCTAATGCAATAACTCCCTGCTTAAAACACAAAACAGTTTATTATACTGCCCGGGTGGTTATTTAC
>PWNY01000405.1 GCA_003557805.1 Bacteroidales bacterium
GCAGAAAGGCAGGCTACTGCAGAAGCAGAACGTCCCCTTATGACAACTTCACTTAAAGTTGACAGGGAAACAAAAATGGGAATCGTAACTGATGTTAAGCAGGAACTGCGTATGGTTAATGCCCTCAGGGTTAACTACTCCACTACACGTGGAGAGGTTATGGGTATAAATTAATTACGCAAGGCCTTATATTGATTACAAGCCGCCACGGAAGAAGTTCCGCAGGCGGCTTTTTTTTTTACTCAAAGAACTCGTACCTGTGCCTGACTATATAATACATGTTCACCACACCCCGGGCGGGGATATTGACCAGCGCCCGGCTTTCCTCCAGCCTGCCGTCACCATCATATGAACGTTCGATCCTGTTGAGCAGGTTACCGTGCATATCATACTCCTCCTGGAAGCCCACATTTCCGTCAGAGGTGTACTTCATCTTAATGGTGTTCCTTTTGGTTCTTGTCTCCTCTGTGATCTCCAAAGGCCTCCCCTCACTATCCGGTGTAAAAATTATCCTCTCTACCGCCCTGTCATTCTCATCAAAAACGG
Source organism: Bacteroidales bacterium (assembly GCA_003557805.1). Taxonomy (GTDB): domain Bacteria; phylum Bacteroidota; class Bacteroidia; order Bacteroidales; family UBA7960; genus PUPG01. The sequence continues at coordinate 547 of PWNY01000405.1, forward strand.
TTACACCGGTGCGGCGACCCTCCTTGTCAAACTCATTTACCCTCCTGCTAAATGATCCGGTTGCTTCATCCTTTTCTGTAGTCTCACCCAGGAGTCCGTTATTGTATTTATAGGTCTTCTCGATCTCAGGCTTGCCATCGCGGCCAAGTGCGACCTCCCCGGCATCCTCCTGGTAAACTCTCTCCCTTGCAAGCCTTCCCTTATCATCGTATTCAAAAATATCGCACTGTTCTACCTCCCCATCCTCATCAGCCAGGGTCTTCATCACGAGCTGTCCCTTATCATCGTAGCTGTAATCAACACTGTCCTTTGATCCATCGGCATAATGGTGGTACTCTCTTATTATCCTGCCCTGACTGTCATGTTCCCAAGACCTGTCGTTCATGACCTCGCCACTTGCCTCCTTGATAACCTCCCTTGTAAGGAAGCCATCTTCACTGTACTCAAATTCGGTTTGCTGATCCAGGGCACCCCCATGCCCGTATTGCTTTTCACATATAACCTTTCCGTGGTTTTGCTCATATTCTGTTTCAGAAATAAGCCTTCCCTCATTACCACCATCCACTATACCGGCATCGGGCCCAGGCAAATCATACCTTATAACCGTAAGTTTCTTTATCTTTTTCTGCATAATGTTATTTAACAATTGTCATTTCTTCAATAAGGTGTCCCGCGCCTGCAAATTTATCTATAATGAACAGTATATACCTGGCATCTACATTTATTGCTTTCTGCATATCATGCTCAAAAAGAATGTCTCCGCTCATTCCCTCCCAGTTTGCATCAAACGCAACACCTATAAGGTGCCCTTCACCGTTTATCACGGGGCTTCCTGAATTTCCCCCTGTAATATCATTATTGGTTATGAAGTTTACCACCATATTCCCGTTCCACTCATACTCACCGAACTCCTTCCTTTTGTATAGCTGCTTCAGCCTTGACGGCACCACGAACTCATGATGACCGGGATCCTCCTTTTCCATTACACCTGAAAGTGTTGTATAGTAATCGTAATAGACCGCATCCATGGGATGGTAACCGTTGACACTGCCATAGGTGAACCTCATGGTGCTGTTTGCATCCGGGTAGAACGACTTTTCGGGCTGCATCTCAAGTAAGCCCCGGATAAAATACCTTTCAGTCCTTTGCAGCCGGGTGTTTATATCCGACATCTTATCTGTAATCTCCTGGTACCTGTTATAAACAGACCTTGCTGCATTATATACAGGGTCCTCTGCAACCTGGTCAAGAGTTGGGTTTTCCAGGAAGGCTGACATACGCTCCGGATGTGGAAAGATACTCCCTTCAAACACGCTGGTTGCATATGCATCGAAATCGTTACCGAACTCATCAGTTATTGTGGTGAATACTCCCGGCAGGTCTTCTGCGGGCACATACTCGCTGTACACATTAAACATAGCCGACCAGAGTCTGCGGTCAACATCAATGTCGTAATTGCGGTAAAGTCTTTCGGTGATATCTGCAAGCCTCTCTGCTTCTGAAATTATCTCTTCCCTTTGCGCATCCTCCTCAAGCAATCCATAAAGGTTACCAAAGGCATTGGCCAGGCGAATGACCTCGGGGCCGGTGACCATGGCCTCCACAAAGACATAGTTATGTGAGTTAAAGTCTTTTAAGTCATCGTATATGTTTTCAAACTCTTCGATCACACTACCGTAAGCCATGGAGCGCTGCTGGTCGGCAGCTGCCCATTGCGCAAAACTCTCCTCAAGTTCACGTTTTGAATCTGCCACATTCAGCCTTTGGAGAGATTCACTCATGCCGATAAAGTTTTTCCAGTAGTTGGAGATCCCTGAATGCTTAGAGGCATACTTGATCCTTACCTCATCACTGGCAGCCATTGCCTCTTCAATGATATCGAGTTTCCTTCTCCTTATATCAATACGTACCGGGTACATATTACTGAGCCTGTACTCTATACCGTAAGAGGTGAGATACCTTTCCGTACTTCCAGAATATCCAAGTACCATCGCAAAATCATTCTCCTTCACACCTCTTATGGATACAGGGAGATGGTGGCGCGGACGAAGTGGAATATTGTCAGGGTGGTATTCAGCGGGTGACCCATCCGGTGCTGTATATACCCTGAACAGTGCAAAATCGCCTGTATGGCGGGGCCACTCCCAGTTGTCGGTATCACCTCCAAATGCACCGATATCAGAAGGTGGGGCACCTACCAGGCGCACATCATTAAATGTCTCATAAGTAAAAAGATAAAAATAGTTGCCTGCAAACACAGGGCGGACATTGGCGGTGTAGTGCGTTCCCCCGGCTGCCGCCTCACTCAATTCGTTGCTTTTCTCCCTGATAGCAAGGGCCCTCTCTGCTTCATCCATCTCCTCATTAAGAACAGATTTGATATCAGCCGTAACATCCTTTACATTTACCAGGAAACGTACGAAAAGACCCTCATTTGGCAGCTCATCCTCCATTGTCATCGCCCAGAACCCATCCGTGAGCAGATCATTGTCAACACTTGAATGAGATTGTATTCTTCCGTATCCACAGTGGTGGTTTGTAAGAACCAGCCCCTTATCTGATATCATTTCACCCGTGCAGAAACCTCCGAAACTTACCACTGCATCCTTTATGCTTGATCCGGTAAAACTGAAAATTTCCTCTGGCTCAAGCTTAAGGCCCATTCGTGACATCTCCTCATAAAGAGCCTCGTCAATAAGGAAGGGCAGCCACATGCCCTCATCGGCAGTTGCATCGGTCGGGTTAAATAACAGAACTACAAATAGTAATAACAGGGTATTCTTTATATTTTTCATAACTCTTTGTTTAAATTATATATATGTGTCGCCTTTTTTCAACCGGATATCATTAACAAACTTGCGTATTTGCTGCTCCTGGGATTTCTTGCATATCAACAGGGCATTATCAGCTTCTGAGACGATATAGCCATCAAGCCCCTGGATAACGACCAGCTTATCATCCGGAACATTAATAATGCAGTTTTCAGAGTCATAAAGCATGGAGTTTTTACCTACGACTGCATTGTTTTTATTATCCTTTTTTCGGGCATCAAACAGCGAACCCCATGTTCCCAGGTCAGACCATCCAAGGTCTGAAACAAAAACATAGACGTTGTCGGCCTTCTCCATGATGGCATAATCAATCGATATACTCTTGCAGGCGGTATATGCAACATCCATATAGGGTTGCTCTTCAGGGGTGTTGTACTTGCTCCTTGCCTCCCTGAAAACGAAACTGATCTCGGGCTGGTAAACCTCGAATGCATTTATAATGGCCTCAGATGACCAGATGAAGATACCGCTGTTCCATAAAAAATCACCGCTATCCAGGAATGACTGTGCGAGTTCCAGGTTGGGTTTTTCGGTAAATGTTTTCACTTTTTTCAGGCGAGTGTCACCCGGCACTTCTGTGTCCTCATCAAACTGTATATATCCGTATCCGGTATCAGGCCTGCTGGGTGTAATTCCGATAGTAAAAAGCCTGTTGCCCTTTGCGGCGGCTTCGAGTCCTGACATCACAATATCGCAGAAAACATCCTCCTTAAGGATGATATGGTCGGAAGGTGCAACCACCAGGCTTGCATTGGGGTCCATTTCATGGATCTTGTAGGCGGCATATGCAATGCAGGGAGCTGTGTTCTTACGTGCAGGTTCGCATATCAGGCGGTCCGGGCGAAGACCTGGAAGCTGCTCCCGTACAAGCTTCTGATACTTTTTGTTGGTGACCACAAAAATATTATCGTGCTCGCACACCCTTAAAAAACGATCATAGGTCTGCTGCAGCAGGGTCTTTCCGGTTCCAAGGATATCGATGAACTGTTTCGGGCGGGATTCACGGCTCATTGGCCAGAAGCGCTCCCCCACACCCCCGGCCATTATAACTGCGTAATTATTGTTGATCATATTATTGCTGGTTTTTATTTATGTTGATTTTTATATTGTTACATATACAAATCCTCCCCTGCTGCCCTTACCCTGGCAGCGTGATGTATGAGGTATTGCTTTCTGGTATCCTGGCACAGGCACCTGAACCTTGTCCTTAGCCTCTCCTGCTTTTGGAACACCCTGCCGTTTCGCAGTGTAAACACTCCATTGTCGCTTACCTCTTCAAGGAAAAGCCAGTTGTCACTTCCCGGCTTTTTATCAAAAACCCTGAGGGCCTTCATCAGGGCAATGTCCGCAACACCTGAAGCCTTTACCCTGTATGAATAATCTTTTAAAATACCAGATATGGACGGATGGAAAAATCCCCTTTGAATGAACTCACGTATAAGCCTTCCGAAACACTCCTTCCACTCCCGTCCGTGGGGTCTTACACCTGGTCCGTGGTCACGCAGCACGTATAGATGGGCCAGTTCGTGCAAAAAGATCAGCTGGAACTCATAGATGTTCAGGTTGGAGTTAATGCTTATCTGATTATAGGAACCGCCACCAGAGGGCCTGAAATCCCCAAGCCTGGAAAGCCTTCCCCTGCTTATCCTGAGTTTTACACGGTTATCTTCCAGCAGCTTTTTTACAGCTTCAACTGCATTAACAGGGAAATAAGCCGCCAGGATGTCATTTACCGTTTTCCCCATCGGTCAGAACAGGATTGATTTCAAGTATATCCTCTGCTGATTGCCCTCCATCAATACCGGCATCAGTTCCCTTTTCAAGTGAACCATCACTGTATGCCGGACAATCACACCCGCTGTCACGGAAAACAAAACATGAACTAAATGCAATCAGACCGGTGATAATTATGCAAAAGGCAGTAATTATGCGTTTAAAAGCTGGTATTGCAGTAGACATATAAGGCAATTATTCAGGTGCGAGGTCAAAAGTAATAAAAATAAAGCGGCCATCACCTCCAATGGCTCCTTTGTTATTTCAATAACGTAAATAATCTTTAATTTAGCCTGTTCAACACAAAAAAGAATGAAGTTTTTATTCCATATCGGCCGTTATTTCTCAATGCTGCTGATGGTACTGCAAAGACCGGAAAAGATCTCCGTGTACAGGCGGCAGGTGATAACCGAAATGGATAATATCGGCATTGACAGTCTTGGTATTGTTGCCATAATATCTGTCTTTATGGGGGCAGTGGTGACCATTCAAACCGCATTCAATACAGACCACCCCCTGCTTCCCGCATTTGCCATTGGTTTTGCTACCAGGCAGGCGATCATACTGGAGTTCTCACCCACAGTGATAAGCCTGATTATTGCCGGCAAGGCCGGATCGAGAATAGCATCAGAGATAGGAACAATGAGGGTGACCGAGCAGATTGATGCACTGGAGATAATGGGGGTGAATGCCGCATCCTACCTGATCCTGCCCAAAATAATCGCCTCGATGATAATCCTTCCAGTCCTGGTTGTAATCAGCATGTTCCTGGGTATAGCGGGAGGATGGATGGCATCGGCAGCTACAGGTGTCGTGCCGCTTAATAACTTTATATACGGGCTGACATTTGAATTCTCCTCCTTTGATGTATACTACGCACTGATAAAATCCGTGGTGTTCGCATTTATAATTACAAGCGTATCCGGATATTTTGGTTTCCATACAAGTGGAGGGGCACTTGATGTGGGAAGCTCAAGCACAAAGGCTGTTGTTTTCAGCAGTATTTACATAATAGTGTTTAACCTGGTACTGACCCAACTGCTCCTGGTATGATAAAGGTTCTTAACTTATGGAAACAATTCGGGGATCAGGCCGTTTTAAAAGATATCTCCCTTCTGTTCGAAAAGGGTAAAACCAACCTTGTAATAGGTAAGAGCGGCTCCGGCAAAA
>PWNY01000324.1 GCA_003557805.1 Bacteroidales bacterium
GGTAGATGTTTTCTTTTATGTGCTGGAAGGTACGCCAGATATACAAGTCGGTGAAGAGACTGAAAGGTTTGAAACCGGGACACTTGTGGAAAGCCCCAAGGATATAGTACACTGCCTGTACAACAATACTGATAAACCTGCCAGAATTCTTGTTGTAAAGGCACCAAAACCTACAACACAAAGCAGGCTCTTATAAAACTTTATCTAAACAGGACAATTATTTAAGATTTCCTGTTTTTTTTAGAACAATAAAGTTAGTTTATACTAACAAACATGTTAGGTTAATCCAGTTATAAAAACAAACTAAAACCAATGAAAAAAACAAATAGAAATAAAAACCTGAAAATTGCTGCATTTGCTGCAGTAATTCTGATTTTTATAGCTACTGCCCTGTTTGCGAAAGTGCTTGCTGAAAATGCCAGGATGGAAACCAACCTTGATGAATACATGCCAAGGGATCATCCTGCTTTTATCTATTCAGACCAGGCAGAAGAGTGGTTCAATATCAAGGACGGAATTCTTATAGCTGTAGAGCACAGGGAAAGCATCTACAATCCCTCAACACTTGAGAAGATCAAACAAATTAGCATTGGCCTTATTGAGATGCCTCAGTTTGAGGAAGCAGATGTGATGTCCCTTTATACTGCAGATAATATAATAGGCAGTGAATATGACCTGGTGGTAACTTCATTCTACACAGAGGTGCCCGGCACCAAAGAGGGACTTGAAAAGCTAAGGAAAGATGTAAGGGATAATGAGATGGTTTTCGAGAGGATTGTTTCCGGTGATGAAAAAGCAGGGTTGATTATCGCAGGGATGGACAGCGATGCCTTTACCCAGGAGTTCTACAATGATATAATGGATTTTGCCTACTCTTTTGCAAACGGGGAAGAGAACATTTACGTTGCGGGAAGGCCCATTGTTGAAGGTACCATGGCACTGCTAGGACCTGCTGATATGAAGAGGATGGTACCTGTAGTGCTCTTAGTCATAGCTATTGTACTTTACGCGCTGCTCAGGAGTTTAAGGGCATCAATCGCAACACTTCTTGGAGTTTTCATCAGTACCGTTTGGGCCTTTGGCCTGATGGCCGCACTTGGAATACCAATTTATTCTGTAACTACAATGATTCCTGTGATGCTTATCGCCATTGGCGTGGCATATGGTATCTACTTCTACAACCACTTAGGAAGGTATAAACTTGACAACAGGGATACTACAGATTTGCAAGCACTGAAATATACACTTAAGATACTTTGGAAGCCTCTGTCAATGGCTGCATTTACCACTATGGTCGGTTTTTTGTCACTGCTTAGTTCACAGGTATACCCGATTAAATACTTCGGAACATTCACGGCATTCGGGATATTCACAGCTTTTGTCCTGGCAATGATTTTTTTGCCGGCTGCAGTAATCCTTTTGGGTTTCAGTCCGCCAAAAAAAGCCAGAAAAAGCAACAGCAGTGGGCTTCTTTCAATACTGAACAGGCTGACAGACCGTCTGCTGAAAAACAAAAGGAGAGTATACATAGTAACCTCGGTTATAATAATTATTTCCATTGCCGGACTGACCAGGGTCTGGATCAACTCGAGCTTCCTGGACAATTTTGAAAAGGACAGTGATATAGTTCAAACCGATGCATTTGTAAATGAAAAGTTTGGTGGTACCTCATCGCTGAATGTCATACTGGAAAGCGGAAATGAGGATGCTTTCAAGGACCCTGATATCCTTAAACTTATTGACAGGATGCAAACCGAAGCCACAAAACTTCCTGAAGTAGGCAACTCATTTTCGCTTGCCGATTACCTTAAAAGAATGAACAAAGTAATGAACACTGATGATGAGGCTTATTTCACCATACCCGAAAGCCGTGAAATGGTTGCACAGTATCTTTTGCTTTACGAGATGTCAGGCGATCCTGAAAACCTTGACCAGGTGGTTAACTACCATTATGACAGGGCAAATGTGACCTTTCAGCTAAAGGGAGATGATTCAAGGACAATAAATGCAGCCCTGGCTGTGATAGAAAAGTTTACAGATGACTTTGGAAAGCATGATGTAAAGATCAATTTTGCTGGATCCGGGTACAAGGCGCTTGTATTTACAAGTCTTATACTTGAGGGGCAGGTAATGAGTATTGGAATATCTCTCATACTTGTATTTATCCTGCTTTCAATTCTGTTCAGGAGCATAAAAGCAGGGTTGATCGGAGCCGTGCCCATAACCATTACGGCTCTTATAAGCTTTGGAGTAATGGGAATACTGAACATCCCGCTAAGTACAACCACGGCCCTGCTGTCCAGCATTGCCATCGGTATAGGTATTGACTATGCAATACACTTTATCCAGCATTACCGCATGAACCTTCAAAAGTCAGCTACAGGGGTTAAGGCTCTGTATACTACCATGGGGCAAACCGGAAAAGCGATACTCTATAATGCCGTGGTGGTCATATCCGGTTTCCTGGTGTTGCTGTTCTCGGTATTTCCCCCAAACAGGACCCTGGGAGCGCTGGTTTCAATGAATATGTTTACAAGCCTTGCAGGTACACTTTCAGTAATGATGATACTGCTGTTCACCTTCAGGGTGTTCAGATCAGAAACTTTAAACCAGAATAATAAATAAAAAACGGAGGAACTAAAAATGAAAACACTAACATTAATTTCAATTATCCTGCTGGCAGCATCCTTTTCAGGTTTGCAGCCACTGAATGCACAGACAACCGGCCATGAGGTCATGGAAAAAGTATATCATAATCCCACCGGTGATGATATGCAAAGCGAGCTTACAATGACACTGATCAACGCAAGGGGTGAAAGAAGAACAAGGGAGCTTAAACAGTTTATAAAAACAGAAGATGATGTTGAGAAAAAGATAATGTTCTTTCTCTCACCTGCCGATGTCAGAAACACAAGCTTTATGAATTTTAGCTATACTGACGGAAGTGATGATGACCAGTGGATATATCTCCCCGCTCTCAGAAGGGTCAGGAGGATATCCAGCGATGATAAAAGTGACTATTTCATGGGGTCGGACTTCACTTATGACGACCTTGGGGAGCGCCATCCCAACGAGGATGAACATGTTCTTATAAAAGAGGAGACCATTGACGGCCATGATTGTTATGTGGTTGAGAGCACCCCTAAAGACTCTTCTTACATGTACTCCAAAACAGTAACCTGGGTGATGAAAGACAGCTACCTGGGCTTAAAAAGGGAGTTTTACGATCGTAATGGAGACCTTCTGAAAGTCCTATCCATCAAGGAGTTTGATCAAATTGACGGGTTCTGGACAATTCTGGAAACAGAAATGCACAATGTGCAAAGGAACCATCGCACGGTAATGAGCATAAAAGATGTTGAATACAATACCGGTATACCCGACAGTCAGTTTACCGAAAGGATGATGACAAGGGGGCTGTAACCCCAGGGTATGGTTTTTAAAAAAACAATAAATGATTATGAGACCAATAGAAAAAAAACTGGTGATATTGCTTTTAATAATATCACTCTCATCACTAACAGTAACAGCTGGCGACCTTTTCTGGGGCGGATATGTAAGGAATTACACCGGGGTACTCACAGGTGGTGACAATGAACTATCAATACTGCAGAACACTATGAACCTGGAACTTTCCTCCCGGCGGCAGAATGTTTCCTTCCATGTTAACCCATACATTTACCAATATTCTGACAGGGATATTGAACTGGGCCTGAGGGAAGCTTACCTTGATATATATTTTGACAATTTTGACTTAAGGTTAGGAAGACAGCAGATCATTTATGGCAAGGCTGAGGGTGTATTTATAACAGATGTTGTATCCCCTAAGGATATGCGGGAGTTTTTGCTGCCTGACTTCGAAGAGATCCGTATGGGAATCACAGCGGCAAAGATAAACTACTACCTGGGTGGTAATACATTCGAACTGGTCTGGACACCTGTATTTACGCCCACCAGGGAAGCTGAAGAGGGCTCCATATGGAGGCCCTCTTTGGAATTCCCTGCACCAGTAAATTTTGATATGTCCGAAAAGGAGGTTTCCCCGAAAGTGAAAAACAGTGAGATATTCTTTCGCTATTCTAGCCTTGGTTCTTTAATGGATATAGAAGTTGTAGGTGGTTATTTCTGGGATGATGATCCTGCAATGCATATAATAAGGCATATTGATCATGATAGCGGTGAACTGCACGGGCTTACCGCTACTCCCCGGCACCACCGGCTCTATATGGCTGGTGGTAGCTTCAGTTTACCGGTCAGCAGTTTTGTACTTAGGGGTGAGGCTGCATATTATAACGGCAAACGTTTTCAAACCGCCGATCCTGCATCAGAAAACGGCCTTGTAACAAAAAACTACGTGCACTACATGGCTGGAATAGATTATTCTGTTTTGGGATGGAACATAAGCGCACAATTCATTCAGGAGTATATAACAGATTATGATGAGAGTATAAGGCTGGATGAGTTCGAGAGCACCATGACCATACTCGCCCGAAAGGACTACCTTAGGGAAAAGCTGTGGATCGAACTCTTCTCCTACATCGGCCTGAACAATGGTGATGCACTGTTAAGGCCCTCTGTAAGTTATGAACTATCCGACGGCTTCGAGATTCTTGGAGGTGCTAATCTGTTCCTTGGAAACAAGGGCCGTTTCGGACAATTCAGCAATAATGACATGGTATATACCAAGATCAGATACAGTTTTTGATCAAAAGATCATAAACCAGGATTCACAAAATTCACTAAAGAGTACCAAAAATATTTATTGAACCAATTATGGCCACGGCTTGTTATAAATTATGAACAAAAAAACAGCTATGCAAAAGATACTGATCATAATTAACGATGCACCCTACGGTACTGAAAAAGCCTATAACGCTTTGCGAATGGCAATGACCCTGCAAAAAGAGCATGAAGGAGAAACTGATATCCGTATTTTCCTGCTTGCCGATTCCGTATCCTGCGGAAATTCAGGCCAGAAAACCCCTTCCGGGTTTTACAATGTGGAAAGAATGATCAAATCAGTCCTGCAGCGTGGTGGAACAGTAAAAAGCTGTGGCAGCTGCTGTGATGCAAGGGGCATAAAACAAGAAGACCTTATCGAGGGAGTCCAGATAAGTAATATGAAGGAATTCGCCCAGTGGACCGTTGATGCAGACAAGGTGCTGAGTTTCTGATATCCGCATTAAGGTTTCTTTTCAAAACATTATCACTATATTTATAAGTTTAGTGGCTTAATCCAAAAAAAATAACCTCCTTAAACTCATGAGCGAATTCATTAACAACTCCCAACAGCGCAAATCAAAACTTAAGGAACTCATACTTAAACTCCACAAAGGAGAATCTGAAGAAACGGTAAAGAAAGAACTTGAAGAGAGCCTTAGCAAAATACCCTATGGTGAAGTAGTGGAGGTGGAACAGGAGCTAATCAATGAGGGCCTTCCCGAAGAGGAGGTACTTAAGCTTTGCGATGTTCACGCATCTGTACTCAGGGGCAAGGTTGACCTGAGCGGAATCATGGATATTCCAGATGGCCATCCCGTTGATGTTATGATAAAGGAAAACCAGGAACTTAAAAATGTGTGTGCCACAGCAAGGGAAATAGTAAAAAAGGCTGAAGAGCAGGGTGAAAATGATATCCCCGGGCTTATGCTGGAGTTGCGCTCGGCATTCAATCTTATTCACGATGTTGACAAACATTACCTGAGAAAGGAGTACCTTCTGTTCCCGTTTTTGGAAAAACAGGGAGTAACGGGCCCGCCCAAGGTGATGTGGGGTAAACATGATGAGATCAGGGAACTGATAAAAGGCAGTCTGGAAATACTTCAGACCGAAGGTATTAACAAGGAGGAGTTCCTGGCATCTGTTAAATTGATTATACTTCCGGCCATTGAGCAGGTTGAGGATATGTGCCTTAAGGAAGAGGAGATATTATTTCCCATGTCAATGGATAAGCTAACTGACAATGACTGGTTTGAGATAAGCAAGCAGTCGCTGGAGTTTGGCTTCTGCATCTATGATCCACCAACACTCTGGCATCCCGAGGGTCAAAAGGATGAAGGAATTAATGAGGCCCAGAAAAGCGGCAGTCACATACAGCTCCCCTCAGGCAGTTTCTCGGCTGAAGAACTGCTTGCCATACTCAATAACCTGCCTGTTGATATGACTTTTGTTGACAAAAACGACAAGGTAAAATATTTTTCACAGGGACAGGAAAGGGTATTCCCCCGCAACAGGGCAATACCCTTTCCTGTCCCTGTAAAAAATATTTTACCTTGTCGTTTTTGTCAACAAAAGTCATATCAACA
>PWNY01000121.1 GCA_003557805.1 Bacteroidales bacterium
AGGCTCTGTTCAATCAATGCCGGAAGCGGTGAGGTAACTGACCTGATGCCCCGCAACGGCAACTTTTTTGGCCTGATGGGCGGGGTATCATATGATATATCCCCTGACGGCAGCACCATTGCTGTAAGCAAGAACTCCACCCAGCCCCCTTTTGAAACCACGAACCATGCAATATACCTGGTACCGGCAGACGGTAGCGGCGATATAGTCAATATTACGGCCGACAACCCTGCCAATGACCTTAACCCTGTCTTCAGCCCCGACGGCAGGTATATACTTTACGGAAAACAGTCGATATACCATTTTTATGCTGACAGGGGTGTGATGACACTTTATGACACCGAGAATGGAACATTCACAGACCTAACAGACCATATAGACCTGAGTACCGAGCAGTGGTTCTGGTCCGGGGACGGAGGCACGATCTATTTCCTTGCCGAAGACCATGCAATGAAGTCGATCTTCAGTATACCCTCAACAGGAGGAAATCACACGGAGGTATTCCGGGGTGGTACAAATAACGGAGCCGCACTTGCAGCAGGAAACAATATAGTGTTCAACCACCACAACCTTAGTGCACCACCCGAGATCTACAGCGTAAACACCCAAAGCGGAAACGCCCGGAAACTCACCGGCTTCAATGACAGCATCGTTGACAGTGTTGACTGGGGAGAGATTGAGGACGTAACATACAAAGGTGCAAATGACGCTGACATTCAGATGTTCATAAACTACCCGCCTGATTATGACCCTTCAAAAAAATACCCTCTTGTAATGATGATACACGGGGGGCCGCACGGCACTTTTGGCGATACCTTCCATTTTCGCTGGAACAGCCAGCTTTTCGCTGCACCGGGATATATAGTGGCAATGCCTAACTTTCACGGTTCAACCAGCTTTGGACAGGAGTTCACCAAGAGCATACATGGTAACCATTCTGACCTTCCCTTCAGGGATATTATGAAAGCCGCCGACTATATGATAGAGAGGGGGCTGGTGGATGAGGAGAAGATGGCTGCCACGGGAGGAAGCTACGGGGGATATATGGTAAGCTGGATAGCAGGTCATACCGATCGCTTCGCATGCCTGATAAACCACGCAGGAGTCTATGATCTTCACCTGCAATTTGCTTCAGATTTCTCGGCAAACCGCAAATACCAGTACGGAGGTTCGCCCTGGGAGAATTTCGATCAGATGAATGCAATAAACCCTTCCCAGTTTGCACACAACTTTTCAAGCCCAATGCTGGTAATCCACGGAGAACTTGACTACCGTGTACCTGTAGCTCACGGCTTCATGGTATACAACATATACAAGAACATGGGCCTTGAGGCGCGGCTGGTATACTACCCCGACGAGAACCACTGGATACTCACACCGCAGAACTCCCTGTTCTGGTATGATGAGTTTTACGGTTGGCTTGAGAGGTATCTTAGATAAAACCAATTAAGCAGCATGCTTGCTGCCGATAGTGAACGGCCCGGGAGAGTATTTTGTCACACCGGGCCGTTCATTATATGCAATTTATTATCCGGGTAACACTAACGGCGGATAATGCCCTGGCTTTCGCCTTCCTTGCTGCTTCCACCAAAGGTATAGGAAACTACCTGCGTCGCACCGTTAGATGCGGTAATAGTTACCCTGTCGAAAACACCCGGGTCTGCCCCGGGGATACCAAATGTTGCTCTGCCGCTGGCATTTGTTGTATGAGTAGCATCATTGCTGTAGCCATCAGTCCCGACAATGCTGAAGTGCACTTCACAACCCTCCACTGCAGGTAATACATGTGCAATTACTGTCACCGACTGGCCGGCTGCAGGATTTGCCGGGCTCGGGTATGCTGTTACAAACATTACCTGTTCACATTGTGAGCCGGGCTGGATAAGCTCCTGCCTGTAACAGACCTGCGTTGATACTGCAGACTTTAAGTAATTTGAGGATTTAAGATCAGAGGATCTTACAGGATCTATCTCTACAAACATATTATGCCCTTCTTCAGGATGCCGTATCCGGTCTATTAATACCGGCGCATAACCGTCAATACTGATGGCAACCTGTGCATCCTTTCCAAACAAGAATGCAGGGAAAGGGGTGTCAAGTTCCCATTCAAAAGCCGTAAATATTGTATGCTGTTCCCCGGTATTTTTATTTGTACCTGAGTACCAGGAAAAAAGCCTGTAACTAACATAGGCTGTTCCGGCACCAACAGCGCCTATTGTAATAAGTGCCGGTGCTGTCATAATTGCACCAACTCCTACAGTTCCGGCTGCTGATATCTTTGCTGCTGCCACACTGCCGGCTGCGAGGGTCCCCATTAAGCCGCTCCCTCCCATTTTCGAAAGTTTTAAAAGTTTCTGGTTTCGAAGCTGGTTTCTTAATTTATTGTATTCATCGGGTTGGATCTGGCCACTATTATATGCCTGTTCAAGAGCCGCTGATGCATCCTTGGTCTCTCCTATCAGGTCACCAAGTGCCTTGACAGAAGCAGGTGATATCCCGGAAATATCAAATAAACCTGTCACCACATTCACACACTCCATTGCGGCATCTTTTAACAATGCCTCTGTATCACCGCCCTGCTTGGTGTTATTAATCACTATATTCAGGCTGTTAACAAAAGCCTCACCTGAAGCAATATAATCATCAAAAATCTTTTTAATCTCTTCTGCAGAGATGTTTTCATCGAAGACGGTTGTTTCAAATATGATAGCCTTGTCTATAAAGTCAACAGCCATCAGGGAAAGATCGCTGATATTGTCATGGAAAATATCAACATCATTTTTTTCATCCTTATCACAAGCCGTTGGTATAAGAAGTAAAACAGAGAGCACCAGCAGGCTGCTTAAACGGAGCAAATGGTTCATTTTCATAAAGCTTAGTTGATTTGGTTAATAAAGGGAAATAGATCGGGGTAAAAACAGGAGTGCAGCCCTGGTACCTGCTTCTGATCAAATTTGAACTGAACACAGCACACCCAGGGCCTTATTGTTAAGCATAGAAAAGAGTCCATAAAATATAAGGAGGATATATTTTATGTAAATGTATAGAAAAATACATTTGTTACGCAGAAACGCGAAAAATTTTTTTACGTGGATGGAATAAGTCGCAACAAGGGTCACCCAATAAGACAAAGGTAGTGTTTGCGCAAACGGAATACCATGAACAGGTTCATTCCCATCATTAAAAGTCCCAGCGTGGGCACACCGACAATAAATACATCATACATCAGTATATTGGTGCTTACCGGCAGTATCAACAACCAGGCAAGCGGTCTTTTAATGTTAAAAAGAAGCATTATGGCAACCAAAAGCTCCAGTACCTTGACAGCGGTCATATAACCCGTGGAGGAAAGAAGGTCCATGTAGACAAGTGCATTACCTTCAAGTTCGGGCATTGGCAGAAAGTTAAAAAAGAAGTTCAGTGCGAATACAAGGTATATAACTGCAAACAGATAGGTTATAATAATCTCTGTTATTTTCATAGTTTTAATATTTATATCAGTATTAGTATTTGTTTATATAAGATAAACAGTTAACAAAAAAACAGTATCACTGTTCAGACAGCAGGAGGGATCTTTTTTATAAAAAAACTTGCAGATAAAAAAAAAGTTTTACCTTTGCACCCACCCAAACGGGAATTATCCCGGGCGCTTAGCTCAGTTGGTTCAGAGCACCTGCCTTACAAGCAGGGGGTCACTAGTTCGAATCTAGTAGCGCCCACATATAACAATCAGCCATTTACATCGTTTTCGTAAATGGCTTTTTTTGCTTCGCAAACAAAAACAGCTCTGTTTTTGGGGGTTATTACCCCTTATTCGATAATACTCTTTTCCACAAAAGTTTATTACCGGAATCAGATGCATTTTCAGTTTTGAAATTTATGACTTTCCCCGGCAGGAACATCGAATTAACTGCAGCCCTTTTCCTTTATAGCCAATGGTAACAATAAAGCCACGTTCAAGGCGGTTTCTGTAGAAACCAGATCAGCAGCCAGGAAATAAAATGCTTCATTTTTTTAAGTTGTGCAACTTTTTTTCTGTAAAATTTATCCAGCCACGTTGATTTTTTTGTTTTCCACTGATTCTATCACCTCATCAGGAGCGCGCTCCTGATGAGATATGCACTTTCCTGCTTCAAAATCATTTAATAGTGACATATCCAGGTACTTTTTCCCATACACCCAGTCTTCATGCCACTCTTTAAGCAAGGCTGCGAATAACCTGCGACAGCTTTTGGGATTTGGGAATATGCGAACCACTCTGCTTCTGCGCTTTAACTCCTGGTTGACACGCTCGATCATATTGGTGGTGCGCAGCCGTTTATGATGCGCGCATGGTGCAGCATGATAAACACCTAGGGTTTCCCATCCATGTTCAGAAACAAAATCGGCCAGGGCGGGATATTTTTGCTGGTAATCCTCAGCAATCTGATCCAATACTCCTTTGGCATCTTCATACTCTTTGCAATCCCAGGCCTGCTTGAGTCGGTTGTACAGATCCTCGTGTTTTCTCCTTGGGGCGTGATCCATCAGGTTGACTGCAAAATGGCGCTGGCAGCGCTGCCATACGGCCCCGGGATAATGCTTTTTTACAGCCTTGGAAATACCTGGATGATTATCACTGGTAAAAAGCCTTACACCCATTAGCCCACGCTCTTTTAAACTCCCGATAAAACGATCCCAGGAATCGTTCGTCTCAGACCAGGCTGTATCAATGCCCAACACATGCCTGTAACCCCTGGAATCAATCCCTATGGCGATCAAACAAGCAATATCAACAATCTTGTCCTCTACCCGGCAGCTTTCATAACGGGCATCAACAATCACATAAGGATACTGCCTGGTGAATGACCTTTCCCTCCAGGAATCCATCTCTGCATCTAACTGTGAAGAAAAACGGCTGATGGAAGCCGATGAAAACTCCCTGCCCATTAACTGCTCAGTCAAATGCTTCATCTTCCTGGTGGATACTCCTTGAAGGTAAGCTTCGGCAAGTGCTAAAACCAGGGCTTTCTCGCTGCGCTGGTAACGCTCCAGAACAGAAGGATAAAAAGACCCGTCACGAGTCTGGGGAACCTGCAGAACCAGTGTCCCCAAGCGCGTATATAACACCCTGGATTTATATCCATTGCGGTGGCTGCGGCGCTCCGGACTGCGCTCGTAGTTGCCAACCCCGATATGTTCATCCCGTTCCAGTTCCATTAATCCCTGTATACCTAAGCGGATTATCTCGTTGAGTAAATCCTCTCCTTTGTAATTGATTAGATCCGAAAGAAGGTCTTCTGAAAACTTCTTCGTAAATTGGTCCTGATTTTTGAAAGTCATGGTTGTCTGTTTTATTTGGTTTGACACTATAAAACTATAAATCAACCGTGACTTTCTTTTTTTTAATGCATCTTATGCAATTTTACAGAAACAAAGTTACGTAGCGTATATGTATTGAATTAAGATAAGAATCACAAATGGTTTTTTGCGTTTTTTTACCCTGTATTCAACAATATTATTTAAATGCTTGATAAACCCGGAGGGGTGTCAAACATTTAAGGGTCACAAAATAAATCCCCTTAAAGCTAATGGCTAAAGGGGATTTATTATTACAGCTGACTAGATTTATCGGCTTATTTTCTGTCCGGCTATTAACCCTGACGCACAATCACCTTTTCGAGCAATACTCCTTTATCGTGTTCTGCTTTTATAATATATACCCCGGAGTTAAAACCCCGCATATCGAACCGGATTCTGTGTGTTTGCCTTCCGCTTACCTTTTCTGACCTGACAACCTGCCCCTGAACACTCAATACTGATACCGATACAGCTTTGCCGCTGTGACTCTGGAATTCAACATGGAATATGTCGTTAGTTGGGTTTGGGTAAACGCTGAATCCTGTAAGCACCGGATCAGTAATGTCGGTATCATCAGGATCCAGTACCACTTCAACATTTACATCTGAATCTTCAACTGCTACCTCACCATCCAGATCATGGTAGTTTTCTGCTGTTACCAAGTAGGAGTAGCTACCTGGCTCAATGTTTTCAAAAATATAATCGCCCGGGTTGTTGGGATCCCCGTTAAAAGTGATTACCGCGTCATTTACCGGGGTTTCAAATATATCCTCCACAATAAAGGTAACAGTGTAGGTTGAAAGGGCATAGTGTGCCACAAGGCTTCGGTCCTCTTCTGCAATGAAGGTATATACCTCAGCCGCCGGTTCACCGCCATCCATTACCACCTGGCCATCCTCGGTCCACTCCACGAAGTGGTATCCTGTATGTGCAGTGGCTTCAAGGGTAACCT
>PWNY01000210.1 GCA_003557805.1 Bacteroidales bacterium
AGGGAAAATGGACCGGGGGAGAAGTACGTAATCTGCAATGCTGACGAGGGGGACCCCGGAGCCTTCATGGACAGGTCCCTTCTGGAAGGTGACCCGCATTCGGTTCTCGAGGGAATTATCATTGCCGGACTGGCAACAGGTGCGAATAAGGGTTATATATATGTAAGAGCTGAATACCCCCTGGCAGTTAAAAGGCTTGAAATTGCAATTAAACAGGCTAAAGAGAGAGATTTGCTGGGGAAGGGCATACTGGGCAGTGAAAAGGAGTTTGATATAGATATCTTTCTTGGTGCGGGAGCTTTTGTGTGTGGAGAGGAGACAGCCCTGATCCGTTCGATTGAAGGGCAAAGAGGAATGCCCAGGCACAGGCCTCCTTTCCCTGCCAGCCATGGTCTGTGGGGCAGACCGACAACCGTTAACAATGTGGAGACCCTGGCAAATGTCCCATGGATTATAAGGAACGGCGCCAAAGCATTTAGTTCTTACGGTACAGAAAACAGCAAGGGAACAAAGGTGTTCGCACTTGCGGGCAAGGTAAAAAGGGGTGGCCTGGTAGAGGTTCCCATGGGCATTACAATAAGGGATATAGTATATAAAATTGGCGGCGGAATCCCCGGAGGGAGAGAGTTCAAGGCAGTACAGCTGGGAGGTCCGTCCGGGGGCTGTTTGCCTGCCAGGCTGGCAGACACGCCCATTGACTATGATTCACTGCAAAAAACCGGTGCCATTATGGGGTCGGGAGGGATGATCGTTATGGACGATACATCCTGCATGGTAAATATTGCCAGGTATTTCCTTGAGTTTACCAGGGAAGAGTCTTGCGGTGCCTGCACTCCCTGCCGGCTTGGCACGATGCAGATGTTGCATATCCTTGAGGATATTTCTGAAGGAAGGGCTGGCATTCAGGATCTGGATATACTGTCAAACCTTGCGGAAAACATAAAAAGGACATCATTGTGCGGACTGGGACAAACGGCCCCGAACCCTGTAATAACAACACTTGAGTACTTCGGGGAGGAATATGAGGAGCATATATTGGAGCAGAAGTGCAGTGCGCTGAAGTGCAGGCAGTTGACCTCTTACTTTATTGATCCTGAAAAATGCAGCGGATGCAGGTTGTGCTACAAAAAGTGCCCTGAAAATGCTGTTTCCGGTGAAAAGGGAGCTCCACATGCTATTGACCAGGATGCCTGCACCAGGTGCGGGATATGCATCAATGTTTGCCCCCGGAAGTATTCGGCAGTAAAATGTGTTCCCGGCCGCCAGCCTGAAGCACTGATAAGCTGATAAAAAAGATTGCTTGGATATGGCAAAAGCAAAAATTATAATTGACGGTGCACCGGTTGAGGTGGACAGCCCGATGACCATAATGGATGCCGCAAGGCAGAATGGCATCTATATCCCCGCCCTTTGCCATCATCCTGACCTGGTGCCTTCGGGTCTGTGCAGAATATGTATAGTCCGGGTAAAAGGCATTGAAAAGCCGGTTGTGTCATGCAAAACGATTGTGGAAGAAGGGATGGAGGTGATCACGGACTCACCCGGGATAAGCAGTGACAGGCAGATGCTTCTTGAGCTTATTCATGCCAGCCATAAGCAGGATTGTACCAGTTGCATAAAGAATAATAACTGTCAGCTTCAGGAGGTTACAGCTTTTGTTGGTGTAAACGAAGAGCGTATAAAAAGGATGCGCCGGCAGGATCCGGATATGCCTGATGATGACTCCAATCCGTTTTTTTCCCTTAGCCACAACAAATGCATTCTGTGTGGTATATGTATTAGGACATGCAATGAGATACAGGGTGTTGACGCCCTGCAATTTGCGAACAGGGGAGCAGAGACCCTGGTATCAACCTTTCTTGATGGCAGGATTGTGGATTCAGTGTGTGAGTCATGCGGGGAATGTGTAGTTCGCTGCCCGGTGGGTGCGTTGGTGCCGAAAGCTTACAGGCAGCCTTCAAGAAGGGTAAAGACCATATGTCCATATTGTGGTGTGGGCTGTGGTATTTACCTGGGGGTAAGAGGTAAAGAGGTTGTAAGCGTTGACGGTGACCGCTCAAACCCCGTGAACCTTGGACGGCTGTGTGTAAAGGGCAGGTTCGGACACCAGTGGATAAACCACCCCGATCGTCTTAAAACCCCGCTTATCAGAAAAAACGGCAGACTGGTTGAAACCAGCTGGGATGAGGCTCTTGACCAAGTTGCCCGCAGACTCTCACGTTACAGCGGGGATCAATTTGCAGCATTTTCTTCAGCAAAGTGTACCAATGAGGAGAACTACCTCATACAGAAGTTCACCCGGGCCGTAATGGGATCAAACCATATTGATCACTGCGCCCGTCTATGTCATGCCCCTTCAGTGGCAGGACTGGCCAGGAGCCTCGGCAGCGGAGCAATGACAAACCCGGTTGAGCATATAAGTGAAGCATCCTGCATCCTTGCAATAGGAACTAATACAACCGAGAGTCACCCGGTAATCGCGCTAAGGATCAAGGAAGCAAAGAGAAAGGGTGCAACAGTGATAGTTGCCAACCCGAGGAAAATAGATCTTTGCCGGCATGCAGACATCTGGCTGCAGCACAAGCCTGGAAGTGATGTTGCTTTGCTTATGGCCATTTGCAGGGTTATACTTGACGAAGGCCTTCATGACACCTCTTTTATTGAAAAAAGATGCACGGGCTTCGATGCTTTCAGGGAGTCACTGGAAGCATTTGGGCCCGAAGAAGCAGAGAGGATAACCGGTGTTCCACCAGGTATTATTTACAAGGCTGCTGTTTGTTTAGCCACCCGCAGCCCTGCAAGCATACTTTATGCAATGGGTATTACGCAGCACTCACACGGTACTGACAACGTGCTTGCTATCAGCAACCTTGCCCTGCTTACGGGCAATGTCGGCAAGGACTTTTCAGGGGTTAACCCCTTAAGGGGCCAGAATAATGTGCAGGGTGCCTGCGATATGGGTGCGCTGCCAAACACATTACCAGGTTATCAGAAACTCTCGGATGAAAGCATAAGGGAGAAGTTTGAAGCGGCCTGGAGCTGCCGGCTTGAAGGCGTACCAGGCCTAACCCTCACCGAAATTATTGGTGCAGTAAAGGAGAAAAGGATCAGGGCATTATATCTTGTTGGGGAAAACTCACTGCTTAGTGAACCGGACGCTAACCATGTAAGGAAGGCATTGGGTGAACTTGACTTTTTTGTTGCCCAGGATATCTTCCTGAGTGAAACAGCCGCCCTTGCGGATGTTGTATTGCCGGCTGCAGGCTTTGCAGAGAAGGACGGCACCTTTACCAATACTGAAAGGAGGGTCCAGAGGGTAAGAAAAGCCATTGAACCTCCCGGCAGCGCAATGCCGGACTGGTGGATAACATCCCGGATAGCAAGCCGGATGGGGAGTGGTGCTTTTCAATACAACAGCCCGGAGGAGGTGATGAAGGAGATAGCAATGCTGACACCTTCCTACAGTGGTGTTTCATATGAGCGTATTGAGACTGCGGGTCTGCAATGGCCCGTCAGTGACAATAAACATCCGGGCACTCCTGTATTGCACACCGGAAGTTTTGCCACCCCGGATGGCAGGGCCCGCTTCTTCAGCTTAGGTTATAAGCCCGCATCTGAGCTGCCTGATAAAGATTACCCCCTGATACTTACTACCGGCAGGAGCCTCTACCATTACCATACCGGCACACTCACCAGGCGGGTGGACGGACTGAACATCCTGAAGGAACGGGAACTGGTTGAAATGCACCCTGAAGATGCAAAAGCATATGGGCTAAAGGATGGTGACAGTGTGAATATACGGTCACGCAGGGGTTCAGTTTATGCGACACTGAAGGTTTCCGGCAGGTCTCCAAGGGGGGTTGTGTCAATGAGCTTCCATTTTGCAGAAAGTCCCACCAATGTTCTGACCAGTCCGGTCCTTGACCCTGTTGCCAAGATCCCGGAACTGAAGTTTTGTTCGGTAAGTGTTACAAGATCTTCAGCCGCTGTTTAATCCTGTCTAACAGCCTCGGCAGGCTGAAGCATTATAGCCCTGAGTGAGGGGTATATAGCTGTTGCTATTGCAGTAAGGCTCACCAGTATTATCAGGGTAATAAACGATCCGGTATCAAACTGTGGATAGACCATTGTGGGGAAGCCGTAAACAGCCATTGATTCGCCACCAACTACTGCAAGGTCAATGCCTGTTCTGCCTGTATGGCTTACCAGCAAAAAGGCAGTAATTACCCCAACAAGTGCACCGCAAAAGGTAAGAAGGATGGTTTCGGTCATTATCATACCAAACACCCTTTTTTTGCTCATGCCGACAGCCATAAGCATGCCTATCTCCCGCATCCTCTCGTAAACCGACATCAGCATTGTGTTTACCAGCCCGAATGCCAGGGCAAACAGGATTATACCAAGTATTATCACCATCATAAAACCTGACATTTGCTGGAGGTAACTGAGTTCGGCAGAGATGTCGGCCCAGGTGCGTATTCTCAGATTTGGAAACTTTTCCCTGTATCTGTCTGCGAGACGATCAATATTCCCTGGGTCGTCAATGATCAGGGCAAACTCATGTATCAGTTGCCTGTCGCTGATATGGGACTCCAGTTCAGTTCTTCTGACAAAGACATTGTTTTCATCAAAGCCGGTATTGGCGGTCTGGTATATCCCGGCCACCCTGAATGCCGCAGATACCAGTTCGCTGTTTTCGTCCTGGAAGGTAAGAGCGATACGCGAACCAGGCTGCAGCATGGTTTTGTCTGCCAGTGACCGGCCTATCAGCACGGGGTTCCTTTGACCTTCTTCAAAGTAGCTTCCTTCCACGATGTTTTTTGCCAGTCCTGTGGTTGCAGACTCCATTTGCGGATCTATTCCCTTTATCTCAACGCCACGGCTCAGGTGGGCGGATATTAGCATTCCGTTTGCGATAGTCCTTGCAGAAAAGGACTTAACCTCCTGGTCCACTGAAAGCGCATGCTGCAGTTCTTCCCGGTTTTCAATGCCGTGTTCGGGCATTTTGTCTACTATAAAACGTGGGTCATGTATCTGTATATGAGAAATGTGCTGCTCTATGGCTGTACTAAAGCGCTGGTCAAGCATTCCCAACATCAGTGCAGTAGTGAAAACACCCCCCAGCAGTCCGGCTGCAATGGCGGCCAGGATAACAAGGCTCCTTTTCTTGTTGCGCCATATATTCCTCCAGGAAATCAGAAGCAGCATCCTCATATTATTTTTGTTTTTCCTTTACAACATCAAGTTTGAAAACACTGTATACAGGAAACATACCGGTAAGCAGTGCCAGTATTAGAACCACAATGGCCTGTGATATGAATACCTGTGGATGCGCCGAGACAGGCAACACTGGCTCAAAGCCGTAATCGAGCATGGTTTCTGCAAGCCCGCCGCTTAGTTGTATAGGTTTGTGATAAAAGTATATAATCACCGGAATGGCAGCAGCAATACCTGCTGCAGCTCCTGTCAGGGAAATCATGACAGATTCGGTAAAGCACACCAATGCAAGCAGCCTCCTCTTCATGCCCAGGGCCATAAGCATTGCAAACTCCTTCTTTCTTTCCAAAAGCATAGTCAGGGTGGTGCCAAACAGGCCAAATGCAATTATCATATAAAGAATCCCCATCATCAGGAAGGTACCTGCCATGTCATAATTCATCATTGCTATCAGGTCCTGCAACATATGATCCCATGTAAGCACCCTGTACCACTCTCCATCAATTTCAGCCCGGATTTTTTCTGCCAGCTGGTGGGTCTTTGCTGGATCTTCAGGCATTATTACAAGCGAGGTTAGCCTCTCTTCGGCTGCATAAAACCATTGAGCCGCTTCAAGGGGCATGTAGATGGTGCTGTTGTTCATTTCAGGGATATTAAGACTTACAATTCCCCCGATACGGTATATACCTGCTGCTGTTGCCCCCTGAAACCCCTGCCCCAGAAGTACGATGGAGTCGCCAGTGCTGACATTGAGAATATCTGATAGCCCTTTTGCAACTACTATATCGTCCTTGCCTGCTTCCACGAACTCACCATATATCAGTCTTTCGGAAATATCATTCAGTAAATTTTCTTTTTGAGGCACTATGCCCATTACGGAAACCCCCCTTGTTATCCTGCCGGCAGCAGCAAGGGCGAAGTGCTGTATCCTGGGCACATAAAAAGAGACCTCATCGCTGTGTCTTTCAAGAATATCCAGGATATGATCATCGAACAGCATGCTGTGATCCATTGAGGGTTCCTCTTCAAAAAGCACATCCTGGACCTGGATATAGCCGGTGCTGAACCTGACCATGTTATCGATCATCCCCTGGTAGGTTCCTTTTTCGATCGAGTAGAAGAAAATGGCCAGGATCACGGCAAAAAACACAGAGCTTATTGTTATAAGTGACCTTCTGCGGTTTCGCCACAGGTTACGCCATGCAAGGCTTGGGATGAGAATCATCGCCACGGTATGATTGCTGAAAGATTGACCATGTAAATATATGTTTTTATTGGTTAGCATATTCAGGAGAGTGCAGTATATTTGATAAAAAGCATATTTATGTGTTATAACATCGCATACCTGGAAAATAGGGCTGTCAGGCTTGCCCAAAGGTACAGCAATGTTTTGCCCCCGGCCTGGAAAGAGAGAACCATTGAGGGGGAGCTGCCTGGATACTTCTTTGTGAGCGGTTTTTCACATCCGGAGCTTCCAGTCATTGGAAGTGATGGGATAGGACTGTTTTCATGGGGGCTTATACCATTTTGGGTAAATGGGGAAGACAAGGCAGGGGAAATACGTTCAAAAACATTGAATGCAGTGGGTGAGACGGTTTTTAGCAAACCCTCGTTCAAAAGAAGTATACTCCGGGGTCGATGTCTTTTGCCTGTTAGCGGATTTTTCGAATGGAGACACGAAGGCCGTGAAAAGCTTCCCTACTACATAACCGGATCTGACCAGGAGCTAATCTCGCTCGGGTGTATTTCAGAGTCCTGGACCAATACCGGCACAGGAGAGGTGCTGAACACCTTCAGCATCATAACAACTCCAGTAAATGAAATGCTGTCATACATACATAACAACAAAAAGAGAATGCCGCTGGTAATTCCAAAAGATGCTGAGAAACAGTGGGTTGATCCCGGGCTTGACAGGGCCGGAATTGAAGAAATGATCAGGCCGTGTGAGGAGGAAATCTTAAAGGCCCACAGGGTATCCACCCTTGTAAACAACCCCCGGAACCAGCGAAATGTGCCTGCAGCAATTCAACCGCTTTAGCAAGCCTTCCTTGCCCCTGCCGGTTGACTACCATTCAATGTTGTCATGCAACCATTCGTCATCAGGCCAGTCAGATGGGTGTACATCTATGAACACGGCAGTAGGGTAGATCATTTTGTCAAGCTCCTGGAGAAACTCCAGCCACTTATCCCAGTCGTCGCTTACCTCTGGTCTTTCCATGCTTTCCAGTCTCTCCAGCTGTGTGGTTAAACCCTGCTGTTGACTTTGTGCAATCTTTTCAAAAAGGGCGGTTGCTTCATCCATCTTTCCCTCTGCCATGAGTTTCTGGGCTTCAGCAACCATCTCCTCTATGTCGTAATGTTGTAAAGCTTCCGGGTCCAGAGCCGATTTGTACTCCCTGAAGAGCACCTGGTCCCTGGTAAGGGGCCTGCCATCTGCTCCTGTCTTGTCAGAATCCCCGTAGTATGCATAGGCAAGGTAGCCGTACCTGCTGCACACCTCATTGAAATCTCTCCGGGAGTATTTATCAAGGCTGTTGGCCATATCCCTGAAGGCGCTGAAGATCTCAGAGGTGCATTGCCTTGGCTGGAGAGAACGGACGTTTTTCACTGACACACCAGGGTTGCTCGGAAAAACATATACATGCCGTACGCCAAGGCTTTTAACATTCACGTTCAACACTTCGGCCCTGTAATGCATACCCTCTTCAACCGTTTCCATGCCTCCCAGCCTCTCCCTGTAAAATGAGACTGCCTCTTCAGGACTCAGGGAGGTGTGGAATGCACGGGCAAATCCCACATCAATGCCGTTGTTGAATTCACTGATGTTGAGTTCAGGAGCCTCGATTGCCTGAGGAGGTAAAGGGGCAACGAGCCGCCTTTCTTCGGCTTTTGTCAATGTGCAGCACAATAGTGCCAGGCACAGTAGCACAGCTGCTCTTTTGATTTGTTCCATGTTTGTAAGGGTTTAATGATGAGGATAATACTGCTTCTGCTTGGTGCATAATATCAAATATATGGCAGAAGTGTGTTTTTTCCAAACACATTTAAACATGCATTTAAAAGCATGTTCTGGATATATTAATAAAGAAACAGGGCTTTAACCCTGTTTCCTATTTGAACCTGCCTTTGTTTATATTACCTGGCCCCCGGCTTGCCTGAAAGTAGATAAGCGGGCCTGCAATAGGGGCCAGCAGTAGCAGTAAAATAAGCACCTTGCTCCTCTTGTGCCTTACAATGTCAACAATTGCCCAGGCGAGAAGAGCTGCTGAAAGGATAATCAGTGCTGCAATGAATACATATTCCATCATATCTTAACCGGATTAGTTAGTAATAAAGAAAACAGGTTTATCAAACTGTAACAAGAAAGCAAGCAAGTGCAATTGCCCCAAGGCAGTATTTCCAGAGAACAGCACATGTAAATGCGCAGCTCTTGTCTTCCACGCATGAGTCTATAGCGATCTTTGCACACTCGTTAAAACTTATTTTTTCATCTTCATCCTCATTCTTGCTGCTGTTAAGGTAGCTTATTTCCAGCACTTCACCACTGTGCTTATCCACTGTTGAGACCAGCCACTCCCTGCCTTCATGGTATATCCTGACCTTATAGGTCTGTCCCATGTCCTTTCTGATATGCTCGTAATACGTAAGTCGCTGGTTATCCTGGTCTGCCAAAAGGATAAGAGAGCTTTCAGTGCCATCCTTTTCTGCCGGATCATTGTATCCGACGACTATCGATTTACCCTCAAGACCTGTGTATTCAACCACTTCAGCATTATGATATGAATGGTCATACTTCATGAATGTCAGGTCAAGCTGTTCGGCACTGGAAATAAACTCCGACAGGGTTGCTGTCTCATCATCGCAGGGAGGACGTATAATCTCTATGTCATAGTACTCCTGTTTCTCTTCGAGATCCTCCACTTCGGGCAAAATTTCATCATTGCATGAAATAAAGGCAACAAGAAACAAAACAAAAACCGGGAACTTGCAAAGGGGTCTTTTCATGTTGGTATGTTTTTGGGGTTAAACCATGGTTCCGGCCCCCGGACGTAATAGCCGGGGCGGCTACTCTCTTGTTTGGTGCCGTTTTTCGCTTTCACATACCCGGCTTTGGGTGGGCAGCCCTTAATATACCCGTTGTCTTTAAAAAACATACAAGCAGGCATAAAATTATGATAGAAAAAAGCAAAATACAACTTAAAAAACATCTAAGAAGTCCTGGGGCAAACCTGAACAACTATGCGGTCTATCCTGCCGGAAGGCTGCTGCTATAAGAAAAAAAACCCGCCGGGCAATCCGGCGGGAACCAAACCAACATGAAATCAGAATCATTATGGAAACATTACACTATTTTGCTGCTGTCCTGAACTCGTTCTCAAGATCAAAAGGAAGGGGATCCTCTTCTTCCGGTTTCATAAGACCGGAGATATCAAATACCCTGCAAGACATCTCTGAACGAATGCGAAAGAACTCTGCTCTTACCTCCTCAGGGAGCTCTTCACTTGCCTCTTCGGCTTTTACTGGTTGAAACAGTGTGCGGCCAAGTGCGTCCCTGAAAACGAGCATGCGGTTAGGATTTGCGCTTACGGTATTTATGCTGAGAAGAACCGCAATGATGCTTATTATTATCCGTGCTTTCATGACTTTATATTTTTTTGATTTAATACCCTGGTTCATTAACTGTATTTGCCTGATATACATCCATATCCGTGCCAGGAGATGTAAAAAGCACAAATACAGCGTTTTAAAGCGGTCACCGCTTTGGGTTTACTGCAAAAAAGTGTTCATAAGCGAACATGTTGTATTCGCATCCGTACGGTATTATATGTATGATTTTTATATCTTTGACTGTGGAGATATTTCCACGGTATATATACCGCTTATGGGAAAGATACTTATCATCGATGATGACACATATGTGTGCAAGCAGCTGGAGGATCTCTTTAACAGGAGAGGTTTTGAGACTGTGGTTGCATATTCGGCGAATAACGGCCTGAAGGCACTTAAAAAAGGCGGGGTGGACATGGTTCTCTGCGACTACAGGCTGCCGGATGCAGATGGCATGGAAGTCTTTAACAGGATAAAGAAGACAGATCCGCTTCTGCCTGTAATATTCATGACTGCATACGCAGATGTGAGGACGGCTGTCAGGATGATCAGGGCAGGGGCTTTTGATTATGTTACAAAGCCATTTCTGGCAGAAGAGATCCTTAACCTGACCACAAAGGCATTGTCTTATGAAAGTGAGAATCTCGCGGTATTCGAAAAACGTTTTGTAAAAGGTAAAGGCTCCGCGATCAGGAACATACTTAACCATATTGACCTGGTGGCGCCAACATGCCTCAGTGTGCTGATTGAAGGGGAGACCGGGTCGGGAAAGGAGTTTATTGCCAGGGCTATACATTATAGCAGCCCGCGCAATGAAAAACCCTTTATTGCCCTTGACTGTGGTGCATTACCTGGTGAACTTGCCAACAGTGAACTATTTGGACATGTTAAGGGGGCGTTTACAGGAGCGATCAAGGACAAAACAGGGTGCTTTGTGGCGGCAGAAGGGGGAACGCTTTTTCTGGACGAGATCGGGAACCTTTCACACGAAAACCAGGTCAGGCTTCTGCGTACGCTTCAGGAAAAGACCGTTACACCGCTTGGTGACAATAAAAGCATAAAGGTTGATGTGAGGATAATTGTTGCGGCTAACGAGGATCTGAAACTCAGCGTAAAGGAGGGAAAGTTCCGTGAGGACCTGTATCACAGGATCAACGGGTTTAAGATAAGCCTCCCCCCGCTCAGAGAGAGGAAGGAGGATATTTTTGAATTTGCACACCATTTCCTCTTTAGTGCTAATGAAGACTTTGGAAAGAAAGTAAGGGGTTTTGACAGTGAGGTAAGGGAGGCATTCCTAAAGTATGCCTGGCCGGGAAATATCAGGGAACTGGAGAATGTGGTTAACCGCTGCGTCCTGCTTTCTCATGGGGAAAAAGTAACGGCCGACACACTGCCCGATGAGATTCGTTACCAACGGGAAGATGTTCGCAATCAAGGAGGTGAAAGCCATGACAGAAAACGGCGGCTGACCCTTAAGCAGGCAGCTATGACGGCCGAAAGGGATGCAATAGTAAACGCGCTTACAAGCACGGGCTACAATAAAACCAGGGCAGCCCGGTTGCTGGATGTAGACAGGAAAACACTGTACAACAAGATGCGTGAATATAGCATCCATGTACCCTGAAAAACAACGCTGTTTTTCAGGGTCAGAACCTTAGGGTTGCAGTTGCGTGACTTTCCTTTTCCGGCATATCCTCCCTTTCCAGCAGGTATACCCGCGCTCCCCCCAGGAAAGCGTCTTTAGCGACCATGTCCAGCAGGCAGATGCTCCCAGGTGTTTTTTCATCCTTTATGCTTATCCCGTTGCCCCCTGTATCAATCTCCGCCCACAACTGCTTTTCCTTTTCTATGAACAGGGTGTCAATACGACCTTCCCGGGCGGCATGAACAATATCTTCAATTATCGATGTGGTCCTGCCCTTACTGGATAAGAACTGATAGTGCCTGAGGGTATCCCTCCTGTGCTTCAAAAAGTGATCCTTCAGTAACGGCCATCCACTGGCATGAAGGTCTTTCATATGCAGCTCATCCGGGTTGCCCGGAATGTTTTTTGGAAAGAGTTTCGGGTAGGAATTAACCGACCTGTAAAGGGCAAAAATGTAGTCAACACATGCAACTACGAGTGGCGCATCGTAGTCCTGAAGCACTTCTAAGAGGCTTCTGTTCACTTCACGCAGGTGTTTTAGGATCTCATCCTTGCGATAGTCCTTTCCTGCACCCTGTCCGTGATATATGCTGTGACCTCCGGCTGCCTGTCCGCTTCGAAACTGAAGGGCCTTCTGTTCGTGATCAGTTCCAACGGTATCCTGCAGCCTTTGCGGAACAAGGTCCTCAATGGCTATTTCACTGATATAGTCACGTGACCCCTCAAAAAGCCTGGCCTTGTTAAGGCTTAATGCCAGGATAAAAAACCGGCCGTCGCCATTGAACACGGGCATTAGGGGCAGCAGGTAAAAGGTGCTGCCAACATTCTGGAACTCCCTGAACCTTATAGGGAAGGTTGAATAGGCGAACTTCCCGGGGCTCAAAAACACGGCAAGGCCGTCAGACAAATGCCGCCATATTTCCGGGTCTTCCTGCAGCATCTCCAGGGGCTTTGTGAACTCAACCACCTGCCTGCCCTGCATCCCATTTTCCTGCAAGTGGTTACGGACAGATTGTATGTGGTTTTTAAAACGTATTTGTCCCTTTTTATTATCCCCGATACGATCTGTCGGAATATATATGGAAACACACGGCTTTTGCCTGACCTCTGCCAATTCCCTGAATATCTTTCTGGTCATTAAGGGCATAACAAAGACTTGTTGTTGATTAAATTGCCGGCTGGTCCGGTATGTCTTCTATACCAGGTGTAACCAGCACTGATTGTTCAATTGCTGATGAAAAGTCATACAGGTCAGGTGGTGTCCTTGATGTGATAAGGTTATGGTCTATTACAACCGACCTGTCCAGGTAATTTGCCCCGGCTTCTTCAATTTCCTCGCGGATTCCGGAAACCCCTGTTACATCCATTCCATCCAGAACTCCTGCTGTTACTAGAACCTGTGGTCCATGACAGATGGCTGCCACAATCTTCCCTGTTTCAAAGAAGTTTTTGGCGAACTCCACAACAGCTTCATTTTCCCTGAGTCTCGCAGGTGCAAGCCCCCCGGGAAGAATAAGGGCATCAAAATCATCGATGCCAACCTCGTCTACGGCTTTCTGGATCTCAATTGTGAAATCACTGTTGTATGCCGAGACAATTCCTGTTTCCGGTCCTATCACCGTTATCAGTGCACCGCGGTTGGTCAGGTAGCCCATCGGCATAAATGCTTCGCCATCGTGGAACCCTTCGTCAACGAGCACTGCGATCCTCACAGGTTCAACGAAATCTGTTTCGTGGCTCACCTCCGGCTGGCAGCCGGCAAATAAGAACAACAAACCCAGAACGGGCAAGATCATCATCTTTTTCATCTTTCTGTTTTTTTATGGTTATACAAAAAAGCTCTCTGTATCCAGCACCATTGAACAGTGGAAAATTCGTGCCAAAGAATGGCCGCAACCTTGAGGGTAGGATGTAAGTATCACCATATGAAGCCCTTAATAAAAATTTATGTGCGTTATAAATTTATTTTAGGATTAACCAAGTGTAGTACTGAAACATTTTGGGAAATGCTTTCTACAATATTTTTCGTATCTTTATACCCTTGTTTTCATGGTTGCAGAGGGAAAGCCTATATACATACACATGTTGCGGTTTTCCCTTTTTTGTTTTATCCATTTTGAATTGACTAAAAAATATGGCAAAGACCCGGACAGCATTTTTCTGCAGCACTTGCGGGGCACAGTCGCCCAAGTGGATGGGGCGTTGTACCTCATGCGGTGAATGGAACACATTTATAGAGGAGGTAGTGCAAAGGGAATCAAAGACCGGTTCCGCGAAATATAAAGGGGAAAAGGCAATGTTGTCTTCCCGGCCCAGGCAGATTGACCAGATAGACCCCTCTTCTAATAGCAGGCTGTCTTCCGGCAGCACTGAACTGGACAGGGTGCTTGGCGGGGGAATTGTACCCGGTGCTTTAATGTTGGTAGGAGGGGAACCAGGCATTGGAAAATCAACTCTTATGCTGCAGGTTGCAATGCAAATGCAGGCTGAAAAAATATTGTATATATCGGGTGAGGAAAGCGATATGCAGCTCAGTATGAGGGCAAGGCGGCTTGGACTGAAGCATCCTGGATGCTACATCCTGACAGAGACAGGAACATCGGCGATATTTGACCACATCTTCAAGCTGGAACCCTCTGCAATTATCGTGGACTCCATCCAGACCCTCACAAGCAGTAATATAGACTCTGCTGCAGGCAGTATATCCCAGATAAAGGAGTGTGCCGCTGAGTTCCAGCGCTTTACCAAGGAGTCCTCAACTCCCGTTTTCCTTATCGGCCATATAACGAAGGAGGGGTCCCTTGCAGGCCCAAAACTACTTGAACACATGGTAGATGCAGTGCTTCATTTTGAGGGTGACCACAATCATGTTTACAGGATTTTGAGGGCGGTTAAGAACCGCTTCGGGAGCACCAGTGAGCTTGGAATATTCGAGATGAGGGAAAAAGGACTTCGTGAGGTCTCAAACCCCTCAGAAATGCTCCTGTCGCAAAGGGAGGAAGAGGTCAGCGGTGTAACCGTCTCGGCAACCATAGAGGGTATGCGGCCGGTGCTGATAGAGACCCAGGCCCTGGTGAGCACAGCGGCATATGGTACCCCTCAGAGGTCAGCAACAGGTTTTGACCTGAGGCGTATGAACATGCTGCTTGCGGTGCTGGAGAAGAGGTGTGGTTTTAAAATAGCGGCCAAGGATGTGTTTCTGAATGTAACCGGAGGGATAAAGATCGACGACCCGGCAACTGACCTTGGTGTGATTTGTGCAATCCTCTCCTCAAATGAGGACATCCCGGTTGGGGAGAAGGTCTGTTTTGCTGCCGAGGTGGGCCTGACGGGCGAGATTCGCCCTGTTACCCGGATCGGGCAAAGGATAATGGAGGCAGCAAAACTTGGTTTCGAGGAGATATTTGTCTCCAGGTATAACTGCAAGGGGCTTGAGAAAAAGTCATATGGGATAAAGATACATCCGGTTACAAGGATTGACCAGGTGTTTGGGCTGCTTTTCGGGTAAGGGGTAACCGCCTGTGGGAGTTAAGAGAAAATCACGCTTTGTTCAAAATATCCCGAAGCGCATTTTCCAGCTGCGGATAGCGGAAGCGGTAGCCGTGAGCCTCCAGTTTGGACGGTATAGCATGCTGGCCACCTGTAATTACGACCGAACCCTTTCCGTAAACAAGCCTTAACATGAACGAAGGGACAGGGAAAATTGCAGGACGAGACAGGACCCTGGCTAATGTGCCGGTAAACTCCCTGTTGTTTACTGTCAGAGGAGAGCAGATATTAACAGGCCCTTTGATCGTGGTGTTATCCAGAACAAACTGAAACGCCCCTTTTACATCGTCAATATGGACCCATGACATATTCTGCTTACCGCTTGCGATTCGTCCTCCGAGCCCCATCTTAAAAAAGGGCAGCATTGTTTTAAGCGCCCCTCCGTCACTGCCAAGTACGACACCAAAACGGAACATAATGCTCCTGCAGCCCGATGGTGTACCGGCTGCAGCAGCCTCCCAGTCCCGGCAAAGACTTCCCATAAAACTGTCAGAAAAAACGGTGCTGGTTTCATCGTGAACCCCTTCGTCCGTATAAATCCCTACGGCAGAGGCACAAATGAATGTATGGGGAGCAGGCTTTATAAAACGCATCGCCCCTGTGATCTTGCGTGTGGTTTTGACCCTGCTGTCGTATATCTCCTTCTGGTTTTTACTGGTCCATCGCCTGATAACAGGGGCCCCCGAAAGATGGATTATCACATCGGCACCCTTCAATACCTCTGCAAAAGACTGATCATCGAGCCTGAACAACTCCCGTTTAATTGGTATCAGCTCATGGCCCTTAAGGCTGAGCATCCTTGAAACGGAGCTCCCGATAAACCCCCCGGAAGCGCTAATGGCAATTTTCATATCATAAAAATAGAGAAAAATGGCGTTTAAGTGCAAAGTAGTTGGCTTAAAGTACAAAATATGTGATATTTTTGTATGCCTTAAGAAAATATATCCGTATTAATTTAATCCAGTTTCAGTAATGTTTTACCTGGTATTTTTAGCCCTGCTTCTGCCGGCGAGTTCAGCCGGGTATGCCGGCGATGCAGAAAGGGCAGTTGTTACCTGGTCGATTGAGGATTGTATAAACCATGCAGTTGAGAACAACCTCAGGATACAGCAACAAAGGCTTGGTGTGGACATAGCAAGGGAGAACCTCAATCAGAGCAGGTCTAACCGTATTCCATCACTTAACGCCAACGCTTCACACAGTTATAACTATGGCCGCACACTTGATCCCATAACCAACGAGTTTGTGACCGACAGGATTCGTACGAACAATTTCAGTGTAAGCAGCGGGGTAACCCTGTTCAGCGGGTTCCAGATACGCAACAACATTGAAAGGGACAATTATGAGCTGCAGTCGAGTATGCTTGATGTCGAAACAATGGAGAAGGACATATCGCTCGCTGTGGCATCTGCTTACCTTCAGATATTGTTCAGCAAGGAAATGGTTGCAATGGCAGAGAACCATCTTGAAGTGACCCGCCAACAGGTTGAACGTACAAGGCAGTTGGTCGATGCGGGAACTCTTGCACGGGGCAGCCTTCTGACGATGCAGGCACAGGAGGCTTCTGAGGAGCTTCGGCTTGTTAATGCTAACAACCAGCTTAGGCTGGCCTATCTCGACCTGATGCAGTTATTGGATCTTCGCGAGGACATTGACTTCAGGATTGAAGTTCCTGAAATAGAGATAGTAGAGAGTGATGTTGTCGATTACTCTCCAATGCAGCTGTATGGTACCGCGGTGCAAATACAGCCGGATATACGTTCGGCAGAGCTCCAGGTGCGCAGTGCGGAAAAAAGCTATGATATTGCAAGGGGGGGATACAGCCCGAGACTTTCCCTTAGCGGCAGCATGGGAACAGGTTATTCAGAGGCAAGGCTTGAAATTTCAGAGGTTATCGAAGCAGATCCAAGACATATAGGACAGACCGCTTCAGGTGAAGCCGTATTCGGCCCTTCGTTCAACTATGATTACAGGGTCATCCCATTCGGCGATCAGATAGAGGAGAACCTTAACCGCAGTATAGGGCTGTTTTTACAGATACCAGTCTTTAATAACCTTCA
Source organism: Bacteroidales bacterium (assembly GCA_003557805.1). Taxonomy (GTDB): domain Bacteria; phylum Bacteroidota; class Bacteroidia; order Bacteroidales; family UBA7960; genus PUPG01. The sequence goes on from PWNY01000210.1 coordinate 17,080, forward strand.
GGTAAGGTCAAATGTAAACCGCTCACAGATAGCACTTGAAAATGCCCGACTGCAGAGGCAGATAGTGCGTGAACAGCTTTACAAGACCATAGAGCAGGCTTACCAGGATGCAAAAGCGGCCCTGCAGAGCTACCAGGCCACTGAAAAAAACCTTGAGGCACTTGAAGAGTCATTCCGGTACACCGAACAGCGTTTCAACGTGGGGATGGTCAACACCATAGAGTATAATGATGCAAAGAATCGTTTGTCTGCAGCCGAGTCTGAGCTGTTGCAGTCAAAATATGAGTATGTGTTCAGGGTGAAGATTCTGGAGTACTATATCGGTAACCCGATAAGCCTGCAGAACTAAACTGATCTGAAACAGTCAACCCTTGAATTTTTTCAAAAAGAATGTAAAAATGAACAACAAACTTGTAAGAGTTGCCCTTATCATACTGGGTATAGCCATTGTATTATTGCTTGTCGGCCGTGCTGCAGGCTGGTTCGGCAGTGATGAGGGAAGGCGGGTATCGGTCGAGGAGGCAGAAAGGCGCGATATTGTTGAGATAGTTACTGCCAATGGCAGGATCAGGCCTGTTACCGAGGTGAAAATAGCCCCTGATGTTTCAGGGGAGATAATCGAGTTGCACATTGAGGAGGGTGACTATGTAGAAAGGGGAGAGCTCCTCGCCCGTATCAACCCTGATATCTATGAATCTGCACTTGACAGGATGGAGGCCTCACTCAATACCGCCAGGGCCAATCTTGCCAACGCCCGTGCACGGGCACTGCAGGCAGAGGCTCAGTTTATCAATGCAAGGGCAAACTACCAGAGGAACCGAAAACTTTTTGAAGAGGGAGCCATATCCGAATCGGAATATGACAGCGCCAGGGCACAGTATCTTGTTGCCGAAGCGGATGTAGAGGGTAGCAAGCAAAACGTCATTGCAAGCGAATTTCAGGTAAAAAGTGCTGAGGCAGGGGTGAATGAGGCCAGGGATAACTTATTAAAAACAAATCTTTTCGCCCCAATGTCAGGCACGGTATCCCGGCTTGATGCCGAAGTTGGTGAAAGGGTTGTTGGAACGTCTCAGTTTGCAGGTACCGAGATAATTCGGATTGCAAACCTTAATGCAATGGAGGTGAAGGTTAATGTAAATGAGAATGACATTGTGAGGGTAAATGAGGGAGATTCTGCATATATCCAGATTGACGCCTTTTTTGGCGAGACATTCACCGGGGCTGTTACCTCTATTGCCAACTCTGCTGACAGTGATATGCTGGGTACGGATCAGGTAACCAACTTTGAGGTCAGGATCAGGATACTTCCCGGCTCTTACTCACACCTTGAAAACCCTGACCGCCCATATATGTCACCGTTCAGGCCGGGTATGTCAGCTACAGTTGACATTCAGACACAGAGTGCATATGGTGTGGTGACAGTTCCGATCCAGGCTGTAACCACAAGAGAGCAAATAAGCGGCTCCCGGGATGATGAACAAACTCCCTCATCATCACCTGGAAGGCCGAGGGAATATGTGTTTGTTTATGAAGATGGTGTGGCAAGACAGCTTTCTGTCCGGTCGGGAATTCAGGACAACCAGTATATTGAGATAAGGGAAGGTCTTGACGAAGGGACAGAGGTAATTACAGGGCCGTACCGGCTTGTATCAAGAGAGCTTAATGACGGGGACCATGTGGTAAAGGTAGGACGGCAGGATCTTTTCCGTTGATATAGATAGAAAAAATATCTCATAATGCCAGTTATATTGCATATTGAAACATCCACGACTGTTTGTTCGGCAGGGGTTTCAAAGGATGGAGAACTTGTTGCTGTCCGGGAGGATAACAGTGGAAGTTACTCCCACTCCTCAGTGCTTACCGGTTTTGTCGATGAGGTCATTGCCGGTGCAGGACTTAAACCGGCTGACATATCTGCTGTTGCGGTCAGCAGCGGTCCGGGTTCATATACTGGCCTTCGTATTGGTGTATCCGTTGCTAAAGGGTTCTGTTATGCCCTGGATACCCCTTTGATATCGGTTGATACAATGCTTGCACTTGCGGATAATGCACTGGGCTTGCTCAACAAGGAAAAGCAAATAATTTCCCCGGCCGCCATAGAAACAACACTATGCCCGATGATAGATGCAAGGCGCATGGAAGTATATCATGCTCTTTTCGGATATGACCTGTCAAATATAGAAGATACCAGGGCAAGCATTATTGATGAAAACTCATTCGCCGGCATTTTGGAATCCCGTAAAATTGTCTTTTTTGGTGACGGGGCTGCTAAATGCAAAGATGTTATAAAGAGCAGGAACGCATTTTTTCTTGACGGTGTCTGGCCATCTGTAAGAGGTATGGTCAGGGAGGCTGAGAAGAAGTTCTCGAAAGGGGATTTTGTGGATGTGGCCTACTTTGAACCTTTCTACCTGAAAGATTTTGTTGCAGGTAAGCCAAGGGTAAAAGGCCTGTATACATAATTTGCTACCTTTGTATAAACCGCCTGTGGTATGTGGTCAAAAATACCTTCCATATTAAAGAACAAATACCTGCTGGCATTCCTTGCAGTTTTTGTATGGTTGCTTTTTTTTGATAACCACAGTATAATACAGCAATGGCGGCTTCATCGCCAGCTCAATGAGCTCAGGAAGGAACGCAGGTTTTATCTTGAGGAGATAAAGCGCGACAGTTTGGAGATTGAACGTCTTCGCAATGACCCGGATGCCATGGAACGCTATGCCAGGGAGAACTATATGATGAAACGTGAAAACGAGGATGTATATATTATAGTTGAAGATTAGTGATTACGCCGGATCCACATTAAAAACTAGCCTTACTCCCTTCCACTTTGCCTCTTTGCGGAAATTAAAAGCCAGCTTCTCCAGTTTTTGTTTTTCCTGTGCAAGTGATCCACCTGGTTTAAGCTTTAGCAGTATGTTCTTTATGTACTGCTTCCTGATCCTTGAGATCACCGGGTACTCAGGGCCCATTACCCTGCCCGGGAACTCCGCACGCAGCCTCTCTGCAATAACAGAGGCTGCATCGTTCAAAACCACCTCGTCAATGTGCAGCAAACTAAGCAGCACCACTCTTGAAAACGGGGGGTAGTTGAACTGCTCGCGTTCAGAAACCTGTTTTTTGTACATGGCCTCATAATCGTTTTCGACCACTTGTTTTATCACAGGGTGTTCAGGCCTGTATGTCTGGATTACCACCTTACCCCTTTTTTTGCTTCTGCCTGCACGACCGCTTACCTGTGCCATCAACTGAAATGCCCGTTCATGAGACCGGAAGTCCGGGAAATTCAGCATGTTATCGGCGTTTAGTATGCCCACCACCCCTACATTGTCAAAGTCCAGCCCCTTGCTTATCATTTGGGTGCCTACGAGTATGTCAATGCGGCGTTTTTCAAAGTCCTCTATGATTTTCCGGTAAGAATTTTTTGATCTTGTGGTATCAAGGTCCATCCTTGCCACAACTGCATCAGGAAAGAACAAAGGCAGCTCTTCCTCGATCTTCTCGGTGCCAAAGCCCTTCATCCTAAGGTCGGTGGACCCGCATGATGGGCATTCGCCTGGTGGTGGCATTGAGCTGCCGCAGTAATGGCATTTTAACCTGTTAATCTTTTTGTGGTATACCAGGCTTACATCACATTGGTGACAACCCGGCAGCCAATGGCATATTTCACACTCCAGCCTCGGGGAGAAACCCCTCCTGTTCTGGAACAATATAACCTGCTCCCCCTGCTCCAGGGATGACTTCATGTTTTCAAACAACAGGGATGAAAAGTGCGATTTCATTGATTTGGTGCGGCTCTCCTTGCGGAGGTCTGCTACCAGAACCTGTGGCATTTCCACGCCACCGTGCCTTTTGTCTAACCTGGAATATCCAAACTTTCCTGACCTCACTCTTGAATAGGCCTCAAGTGAAGGGGTTGCGGATCCCAGCAATACTTTTGCATTGAACATGGATGCAAGATAGATCGCAGCATCACGCGCATGGTATCGCGGTGCCGGGTCGTGCTGCTTGAAGCTTGGCTCATGTTCCTCGTCGACAATGACAAGGCCAAGGTCCCTGAAAGGCAGAAAAACCGCTGATCGCGGGCCAAGGACAAGGTCGTATTTTATATTTGAGCGCCCCGAGCTAATACCTCCTGACAGCAGGTTGTTCCATACCTCCACCCTTTCCATTGGATTAAATCGTGAGTGGTAGATGCCTGCCCTGCTGCCGAAGTTTTTTTGAAGGCGGTTTATTATCTGGGCTGTCAGGGCGATCTCCGGTAACAGGTAAAGCACCTGCCTGCCCTGCTTTATTGTATCATGTATGAGCTTTATGTACAATTCGGTTTTACCGCTGGAGGTTACACCGTGAAGCAACACAACATCCCTGCTGGTAAAAGCATCCATGATTCCGTTAAGGGCCTTTTGCTGGCCGGTGCTCAACCCGGTTTTGCTGTCAAGGGCTTTAAGGTGGCTGAAATAGCTTTCCTCCCTTTCTGCCGTTTTTAAAATGCCTTTTTCGACAAGGGCCCTGAGTGCAGCGGAACCGCCTTTTACAGAGCCGGTTAGCCTTTCAGCATCAACCTCCCGGTTTTTCATTTGGCCCTCCCCATCACTTTGCCTGAAAAAAGCCATTAAAAGCTCCAGTTGGCGGGGTGCCTTTTTCTCACAATATTCAAATACCTCCTTTAGTTCTTCCTCTATAAAATATTTTTTCCGGAGCGATACATACCTGACAGTCCTGGGCCTCCATGGATCGTCAAGCTCTTCCTTTAGCAGTATCAAGCCCTTGTCAATCATTGACTTGATAACCGGGAAAATCCTTGATACCGAAATACTTCTTGAGGCCTCCGAAAGGGTCATCGGTTGGTTGCTCCTGAGGGCCTCCATTAGTTCCAGCTCCTTGTCACCAAGTGAACCATCAGGTGCTTTTACACCCGGGTTTAACGAAATGCGTGTTTCACCGGCAAGTTTCATTGCAGGGGGCAGAGCAGCGTTCATTACCTCACCGGGGCTGCACATGTAGTAGGATGCAATCCACTCCCAGAAAATGAACTGATCCGGAGTTACAACTGGAGTATTATCCAGCACCGAATG
>PWNY01000207.1 GCA_003557805.1 Bacteroidales bacterium
AAGGAAGTAGGTACGGTAATACTTGGCCTCCTTGGTAAACAGACGCCCTATCACAAAAGCTGAACCATCCTGTGAATAGCCGTGATATATTATGGTAAATGATGAAGGGGCCTCACGAGAAAAAAAGTCCCTTAGAATAACCTCCGACTGGGATTTGCTGAAGGTCCCCTCGGCACGGGGCATTGAAAGTTCAACATTGGTCCCGAAATGACGGGCAATACTTTTTGCACTGCCCTCTTCAAAGGCTTTCACAATTTCACTGACCATACGATCAGCCTGCTGTGCCCGGACAGCACCATGGCCGAAAGGAACAAAAAGGTACACAAAAAGAAAGATCAACAAATGCCTGGAGCACATTATTGCCGGGAATTGTTAAATTTATAATCAAGCCAATGAGTAAAAGCATCAAAAATCAATCCAAATTCTTCCTGAATGCCTTTAAAAAGTCCATTTCAGGCGGGAATGCTTAAATACCACCCAAATTTTACTGCAATGATAATAAATCATTTTAAAAGCTTAATTCTTTAAAAGGCATAAATTTGCCTTTCCTGCAAATATCAGAAACATATCCGGCATGAAGATAAAACTGCTTGTTATAGGGAAAACTGACAAAGGGTACCTGGAAGATGGTGTTAATGAGTACCTCGGCAGAATTAACAACTACACCGGCACCGAGATCATAGTTGCACCGCATAAGAAGCAATGGTCAAAACTTTCAGCAAACGCCAGGAAAGAAAAGGAGGCCGAAATTATCCTCAAACATATCAAACAGTCTGATTACTGCATATTACTTGACGAGAAGGGAAAGAGACTCACATCTGAGGGTTTTGCCAGCCTGCTGGAGAAGATCATAAGCGGTCCCTGCAACAAGCTGCTATTTGTTGCCGGAGGCCCCTGGGGGTTCAGCCAAAGTGTGTACGCGAGTGCCAATATGAAGCTGTCACTCTCGCCCATGACCTTCTCGCACCAGCTAATAAGGCTTGTATTCCTTGAACAGCTATACAGGGCAATGACGATCATAAGGGGTGAACCCTACCACAACCCCTAAAAGACAGTAAGGTTATTCACTCCTGGCCATAGCAAGTGATGCAATAGTACCGTCTCCGACCGCCGTTGTTATCTGCCTTACCTGCTTGCTTATGACATCTCCGGCGGCATATACCCCGGGGATACTGGTACGCATGTTTTCATCAACCTTAATATAGCCCCACTCGTCCTTTTCAAGTGGATCACTTACAAGATCAAGATTGGGTTTCATACCAACAAAAACAAATACACCGTCGGAGATCAATTCACTTTTTTCACCGCTCTCCAGGTTTTCGATCCTCACAACCATCTTATCTCCCCTCTTTTCAAATCCCCTGGGCTCATGAGAGTACAGGATATCTATCTTCGGGTCTGCTTCAGCCCTTTCCTGCGCTACTTTGTTTGCAGTCAGGTAAGGTAACTGCTGTACCATGGTGATCTTTGATGCAAATTTTGAGATCAGCTCTGATTCCTCCACTGCTGTATTGCCACCGCCAATTATTACCACCTCCCTGTCGTGATAATATTTTGCATCGCAGGTTGCACAGTAAGATATACCTCTTCCATAATATTCCCTTTCACCTTCAATATTCAGATAGCGGGGAGAGGCACCGGTGCTTATAAGAATATTCCTGGCGCGAATGGTTTCATGACCGTCAACAACTACCTCCTTCTTTACAAGGTCTATTTTGTTTATGTCAACTGCAACCTTCATGTTGGCTCCGGCATTTTTTGCCTGCTCGGACATAAAGTGGGCAAGCATAAACCCGGGCTGAGGTTCGGGAAAACCGGGATAATTGCTTACCATATGTGTTGTAGACACCTGCCCCCCGGGCAGTGCCGGGTCAACCAGGAGGGTGTCTATACGGGCCTGTGCCAGGTATATGGCTGCAGCGAGCCCACCGGGTCCTGCACCGAGAATAAGCGAGTTGGTTTCGGTTGTCTTTGGTTTAATTGCAGAGTGTATTTCCCTTACCCTGTCTTCAGGGAGCATGGCGTCGAGGTTCTGCATTATATCCGACCTCTTTATACCCCCCCTGAGTACATCCCCGGTCTGCTTTCCGTTTTTGAAGAACAAAAGAGTGGGCGAGGAACTCACACCAAGCTTTTCGGCGAGCTGGCGGTTCTCCTGCCTGAATATTTTCAAAAACCTGATATCATTGCCGTAGAGTTTGTCAAGGGCATCGAACTTTGGGGCAAGGGCCTCACATGGCGGGCACTCGGTCGAATAGAAATCCAAAACCAAGTTTTCATTGGCATTTAACTCTTTTTCAAAGGAGTCCTGGTTTATTTCAGTCATTATGCAATTTTTTTGAATTGTTTAAATATGAACAAAAACAGCAGTTTTTTCTTAAATTTCCGGGCTCATGCTTTTCCCAGCTTATTTTTTATATATTACTATCTTTATATATTTATCGGTTGCAGGTATCAAAATCCCTGCCACAATACAAAATATGACAATCTGTCAAATTACGGGATAAATTTCTAAATTTATACTATTGTTTAACAAACTTCACTATTATGATCAAGAAGGTATTGGTGGCCAATCGCGGTGAGATTGCAGTGAGGATAATCCGCTCATGCCGCGAAATGGACATCCGTACGGTAGCGGTTTATTCCGATGCAGACCGAAGGGCGCTGCACGTTTTGTATGCAGATGAGGCATTCCATATCGGACCCTCCCCTTCTGCCGACTCCTACCTGAACATTGACAACATAATCAAAGCTGCCCGCCTGAGCGGAGCTGACGCGATTCACCCGGGATACGGGTTCCTTTCTGAAAACGCTGACTTCTCGCAGCGGTGCAAAAAAGAGGGCATAATTTTTATCGGACCCTCCCCTTCCGCAATATCGATGATGGGTGACAAGATTACCGCCCGCAAAACCATGTTAAAGGCAGGTGTGCCTGTGGTGCCTGGCACGGATGACAGGATCACCTCGGACGAGCAGGCAGTTAAGGTAATAAAGGAGACAGGCTTTCCTGTAATGATAAAGGCATCTGCCGGAGGAGGAGGAAAGGGAATGCGCCTTGTAAGCAGGGAGGCAGATATAAGATCTGCACTCAGGTCGGCACGTTCCGAAGCAAAAACTGCTTTCGGGGATGATTCGGTATTTATTGAGAAGTACATCGAATCCCCCCACCATATTGAGTTTCAAATACTGGCCGACAGTCACGGGAATATAGTCCAACTGTTCGAGAGGGAGTGCTCAATACAAAGGAGGCACCAGAAAATAATCGAGGAAACCCCCTCTCCAATACTGAACCCGGAAATGAGGAAAAAGATGGGTGATGATGCAATAACAGCAGCAAGGGCGGTGGATTACGAGGGAGCTGGCACTGTTGAGTTTATCGTTGACAGGGACCGCAACTATTATTTTCTGGAGATGAATACCAGGCTCCAGGTAGAACATCCGATCACAGAGAGGGTAGTCGGTGTTGACCTGGTAAAGGAACAGATCAATATAGCTAACGGTAAACCTTTGCGGCTCAGACAAAAAGAGTTGAAGCAACACGGTCACGCCATAGAGTTCAGGGTTTATGCAGAAGATCCCGAGAACAACTTCATGCCGGCACCAGGTGTGGTAACTCATATAGATATACCATACGGCGTGGGTGTAAGGGTTGACGGATCCATTTATGAGGGATTTGAGATCCCACTCTATTATGACCCCCTTATCGCCAAGCTTATTGTTTGGGGAAAAGACAGGAAGGATGCCCTTGAAAGGAGCAGGAGGGCCCTTAAGGAGTTCAAGATCGCGGGGGTTAGGAACAACCTTCTTTTCCTCGGAGGCATACTCAGGTCGGAAGGTTTTGTAAAAGGCGAATATACCACCCACTATATCGATGAGAACCGAGATATTCTCATGAAGAATGAAAAATGCGAGGACCATTGTGAGGATATCGTGATCATAACGGCTTTCATGGAATATCTGCAAAAGGTAAAGAAGGCCAGCCCAAAGGAAATGACCGCGATAAAGAATAACTGGAAGGATTACAGTAGGGTAAGGAGTGTCCTGAAACTGTAAAAAACAAAATAATATGTCATACGAGGTAAAACTAAATGACCGGCTGGCACGTGTGGAGGTAATCAACCAGGACGGCAACCAGCTTCTGGTCTCGGTGGACGGTAAAGAGTACGAGCTTGATTTCGTACAGATTGGGAAAGGGAGCTACTCTATACTGCACAAAAACAGGTCGTACAATGTCGAACTGATACCTGTTAACGGAATAAAAAGATATCAGGCACACACATTGCAGAACAGCTTTGATGTTGAGATAATAGATGCGGAGTCAAAATATATTGCAAGCCGCAAAAGGGAACATGATGCGGCAGATGAAGCAGTAATTTCCTCCCCGATACCGGGCAGGGTTGTAAGCATCATGGTAAGTGAGGGGGAAACAGTAGAAGCGGGGCAAAGCCTGGTAATTATCTCCGCCATGAAAATGGAGAGTGAGTTCAGGGCACCCAGGGCAGGCAAAGTGATCTCTGTCATGGTCACTGAGGGTCAGAGTGTAGAGGCCCGGCAGGAACTGGTGCTGCTGGAGTATTCATGAGTAATAATGAAACCCAAGTGAAAAACAGATCTCTAATATGGAAAACAACAGGGAAGAACTGTATAAGAAGCTGGAAAGGCTGAACAAAGAGGCTGAAAGCGGAGGTGGTCCGGAGAGGATCGAAAAGATCCATCAGTCGGGCAGGAAGACCGCCCGTGAAAGAATCGCGGACCTTCTGGACCCGGATACATTCGTGGAGGTCGGCAAGCTGGTGGTGCACCGGAGCCATGATTTCGGAATGGAAAAACAAAAGATTCCGGGAGATGGCATGGTAACTGGTTATGGTAAAATAGACGGGAGGCTTGTATATGTTTATGCACAGGATTTCTCCGTATTTGGAGGCTCACTCAGCCGGGCCAATGCAGATAAGATCGTTAAGGTGCAGGAGTTGTCAATGAAAATGGGTGCACCTCTTATAGGGCTTAATGACAGCGGGGGTGCTCGTATACAGGAAGGAGTAGAAAGCCTCGCCGGATATGCAGATATCTTCCTTCGCAATGTCAGGGCAAGCGGCGTTGTACCGCAGATATCAGCCATACTGGGGCCATGTGCTGGTGGCGCCGTATATTCACCGGCCCTTACAGACTTTATCTTCATGACAAAGCAGACCAGTTATATGTTCGTAACCGGGCCGGATGTAATAAAGGCCGTTACACATGAGGAGATTAGCAAGAATGAGCTTGGGGGTGCTGCCACCCATAACAGCAAAAGCGGTGTTGCCCACTTTCGTGCCGACGACGACAGCCAGGCAATGATTATGATAAGGGAGCTGCTGGGCTTTCTGCCGTCAAACAATATGGAAGATCCACCTGTTAAGCCATGTACGGATTCTGCTCACCGCACCGATGACAGGCTGAATGACCTTGTACCTGACAACCCGAACAAGGCTTATGATATCAAGGAGATAATCCATAGCGTGGCAGACGATCATAACTTCCTGGAGGTACAACAATATTATGCACCAAACGTGGTAGTCGGATTTGGCCGCCTGAACGGGAAACCGGTAGGATTTGTGGCCAACCAGCCGGCAGCCATGGCAGGAGTACTGGACATTGACGCATCCCTGAAGGCGGCACGCTTTGTAAGGTTCTGTGATGCGTTCAATATCCCGCTGATAACCTTTGCGGATGTACCTGGGTTTTTGCCCGGAAGCGACCAGGAGTACGGGGGTATTATCAAACATGGTGCAAAGCTGATATATGCATATGCCGAGGCAACCGTGCCAAAGATCACAGTAATTACAAGAAAGGCCTATGGCGGTGCTTACTGTGTAATGTCAAGCAAGCATCTTGGCGGGGATATCAATTATGCATACCCGACAGCCGAGATCGCCGTTATGGGGCCTGAAGGTGCAGTTAATATACTTTACCGCAACAAATTAAAGGAACAGGAGAAGCTGAAGGCAATTGAGGATTACAGGATCAGGTTCTGCAACCCATACAAGGCTGCAGGCCTTGGTTATATTGACGAGGTAATACAGCCACGAAACACCCGTCTTAAATTAATACAGGCCCTTGAAATGACGGAGAACAAACGTGAGGTAACACCACCGAAGAAACACGGTAATCTCCCACTTTAAAAAAATTCTTATATTTGCCTTCCCTCAGAAAAAGGGAATAAACATTAATGGGGCGTTAGCTCAGTTGGTTCAGAGCGCATGCTTGACAGGCATGAGGTCGCTGGTTCGATTCCAGC
>PWNY01000043.1 GCA_003557805.1 Bacteroidales bacterium
ATCTTAAAAGTTTATAAATTTGAGGTGATACAATCCGGCGATCCCATCATGGGATTACAGGACTTATTTCTATAATTGTCAATGCCTCAGTTGCATGCAGGGGAAATTTGTAAAAAATCTGGTTTTATTGCTGGTCCTGAACCTGATGATCAAGCCTTTCTGGATTTTAGGCATTGACCGTACGGTACAGAATACGGTGGGGGCTGAAGAATATGGTTTTTATTTTGCCGTGTTTAATTTTTCTTTCCTATTCAATATTTTACTGGATTTTGGCATCACCAATTTTAACAACAAAAACATTGCCCAGAACAAGCAACTGCTTACCAAGTACCTGTCAAACATCCTTGTGCTGAAACTGCTTCTCTTTTTGCTTTATGTTGCGATAACATTCGGTTCGGCATTATTTATAAACTACAGCCATGAGCAGATAATGCTGCTGGTGTTTTTGGCGGTAAACCAGTTCCTGCTGAGCTTTATCCTCTACCTGAGGTCAAACCTCGGGGGGCTGCATCTATTCCGGACCGATGCGATTATATCTGTTACGGACCGCATGCTTATGATAATTATCTGCGGGCTGCTTTTATGGGGCAATGTGGTGGATGATTTCAGGATACATTATTATATCTATGCACAGACCGCGGGTTACCTGATAACGGCCTGTATTGCTTTTGTACTTGTTTTACGGCATACCAGGAGGCATCTTTTCCGCCTTAGACTGAACCTTCCATTTCTGCTTGCAATTGCAAGGCAGAGCTTTCCCTTTGCAATCCTGGTGCTTCTTATGACCTTCTATAACAGGATAGACAGCGTTATGCTCGAACGTTTGCTGGATGACGGTGCACGCTACAGCGGTATATACGCATCTGCCTACCGTTTGCTGGATGCGACCAATATGATCGCCTATCTTTTTTCTGTCCTGCTCCTTCCAATTTTTGCCAGGATGCTAAAGCATAAACAGTCGATTGAGGAGCTGATAAAGCTGGCCTTCTCACTGATATTTGTTCCGGCCGTGATCATTGCTGTCGGGGCTTTCTTTTACTCAGGGGAGATTATGCAGCTCCTCTACCCGGTACACCCGGGAGAGACAGCCATTGAGTTCCAGTACAGGATCACTGAGTCTTCCAGGGTTTTTGGCATTCTTATGACCTGTTTTGCAGCAATTTCCACAACGTATATATTTGGCACGCTGCTTACGGCCAATGGCAGTCTCAGGCACCTGAACCTGATCGCATTTTCGGGCATGGTCCTGAATATTCTTCTGAATTTCCTTCTGATACCGGTATACAAGGCAAGCGGTTCAGCTGTGGCCAGTCTGTTTACACAGTCTCTGGTGGCAATTGTGCAGATCCTGGTTGTCCGTTCAATGTTCAGAATGCATATCAATATACCTTTCCTGGCAAAACTGGCATGTTTTGTGGCATGCACACTTTTACTGGGAAGGCTGTCCCTGATGCTGCCGCTTGGATGGAAGCCGGGCCTGCTTGTTTTTGGGCTTGTCAGCATTGGAATTGCCATGGCTTTGGGGATTATAAGCATACGGCAAATATACCAGCTTGTAAGGTACGGCGGGGAAGGTGGTTAAGCCTTACAGGCTTGCTTTTATTTGTGTTTGGTTTATATGATGCGGCGGTAAAAATAATTAACTTTGACCTCATTTTTATCTTGCAAAGAGCCTGATAGTCTGCAAAAAATAATAGTGGTAATTATATATCATTTTAGCTATGGAGCGCAACAACAATCCCTTTGACTCTACCAACGTATTTGTGTTTTTTATCCGGTGGTGGAAGCACCTTTTTATAGTATGTGCTGTTGCAGCCGTGGGGGCTGCAATTTTTTCCTCCCCAACATTCATTACTCCAAAGTTCCAGTCTTCGGTAACTATGTTCCCTGCCACAGGCGGCAGCCTTTCCCGTGCAGTTCTTTCAGGAGCAGCTGCCCGCCAGGATTTTTTGGAATACGGCGAAGTCGAGGATGCAGAAAGGCTTCTGCAGGTCCTGGAGTCGGGCAATGTGCGGGACAGGATCGTAGAAAGGTTCAACCTGCTGGAACACTAAGACATCCCGCATGATGCGCGGTATAAACAAACACAGCTTACTGAGGAGTACAGGTCAAATATCTCATTCAGGAGGACCCAATACGGGGCCGTGGAGATAAACGTCAGGGACAAGGATCCCGCAATGGCAGCGGATATAGCAAATGAGATAGCCGCACTTGCTGATACCATACAGAACGAACTAAGGTATGAGAGGGCGGAGCTTGCCTTTGAAGTTGCCAGGCAGCAGTATGAAACTCTCAGGGGGCAGGTTAGACAGGCAGAGGACACACTCAGGTATATAATGGGGCTCGGAGTATTTGACCTGGAGGGACAGTCTGCAATGCTTACCCGCCAGCTTGCAAAGGATCTGTCGGCCGGTCATGATGATGGGGTAAGACGTTTAGAGGACCGCCTGGGGATGCTTGGAGATTATGGCGGTGCATATGTGTTCAATACGGCATATCTTACTAATGTAAGTGAACACCTGATCATGATACAGAGAAGGTACCAGGAAGCTAAGAGCGACCTTGAGAGCTTTGTTCCATTTAAATTTGTTCTTGACAGCGCCTTTGAAGCAGAAAGAAAGGTCTACCCAATAAGGTGGCTGATCGTTTTCCTGACAACTTTTGCCGCCGGTTTCATGGGGGTGATGATTCTTATGGTTTATGAGAACCTCCAGGCAAAAGGCATAATAAAACCCGGAGCTCCAAAATCCAAAAAAGCCTGACATTCCCGTGCTTAAGGATAACAAACTGCAGTGGCTGTATGGTGGAAGTGCCGTTTTTGCGGCACTTAGCATCTTCCTGGTAGTTCAGGATGTGTACTGGTTTCTTGCACTTCCTCTGGCACTGGCCATGATGCTTCTTCTGTTCTTTTCTCTGGACAAACTCATACTCCTGCTTGTTTTTCTTACCCCTTTCACGGTTAAATACCGGCATGAAGAACTCGGATTTACAATTGATTTACCCACCGAACCTGTCATAGTCGCCATAATGCTGCTGTTTGTTTTCAGGCTGATATATGAGCGACAGTATGATATGCGTGTTCTGAAGCATCCTGTTACAATTATCCTTTTGCTTAACCTGGTATGGTTGTTCGTTACCTCTGTAAGCAGCGAGCTGCCCCTTGTCTCCTTTAAGTTTTTTGTTTCGAGGCTGTGGTTTGTGGTTGCATTCTTTTTTGCCGCCATCTATCTTTTCAGGGAACAAGCAAACATGAAAAGGTTTATGTGGCTTTTCGGTACAGCGCTGGTAATAGTTGTCATACTGGTGACCTATAAACACTATACGGTGGGCTTTGAACGCAACCTGGGTTACTGGGCCGTAAGACCGTTCTTTAACGATCACACCCACTATTCAGCAGTACTGGCACTTATTGCCCCCTTCTTTGTGGTAATGTCATTTAACCGCGTTGACAGTGCCCTTCGAAAAAGGGTTGCATTGATATTTTTTATAATCTTCTGCGTGGGAATACTGTTCAGTTACAGCCGCGCATCCTGGCTCAGCCTTATGGTGGCCTCGGCAGGTTTTATTATACTTGTTTTCCGTATACAGTTCCGTTTTATTCTTGCGGGTATAATACTCCTGGTAGGTAGCCTCTACCTTTTCCAGAACGAGATAATAATGCACCTGGAACGCAACCAGCAGGAGTCCTCTGGTGATTTCGGGGAGCACCTGCAATCAATATCCAATATTACTTCCGATGCCTCAAACCTGGAAAGGATCAACAGGTGGCGCTCAGCTTACAGGATGTACCAGGAGCGTCCGGTGCTCGGCTGGGGACCCGGCACATATCAGTTCACCTATGCCCCGTTCCAGAGATCGGAGGATTACACTATCATTACCACCCACTTTGGCGACCTGGGGAATGCCCATTCTGAATATATTGGCCCGTTGGCAGAAAGCGGTCTGCCAGGAATGGCGGGAATGCTGGCACTGTCACTGGCAGTACTTGCCACCGGCGTAAAACTATACAAACGTGCACCAAACAGGGAAATGCGCCTGATGGCACTGGGGATATCCCTGGGTTTCATCACATACTTTACTCATGGTATGCTAAACAACTTCCTTGATACGGACAAGGCATCGGTGCCATTCTGGGGAATGATGGCCATTCTGGTTGCAATGGATGTGTTCTACGGCAAAAGAGACGACAGATAAGCCTGGCAATAAAAGGGCTTAATAGTTTGCAAAGCCATATTGCATGAGTTATTTTTGCACCTAAACATCTAATCCTAAATTATGGAAACAATAAAGACACTGCTGGAGCATAGGACCATCAGGAAGTACAAGAGTGACCCGATTGACGGAAAAGTCCTGGAAGAGATTCTGAATGCGGGATTCCGGGCATCCACAACTGGAAATATGCAGTTGTACTCGGTGATAATATCAAAGGATGAGGATAAGCGAAAGGAGCTTTGCAAGCTTCACTTCGGGCAGAAGATGGTCGAAGAGGCACCTGTATTGCTTACCTTCTGTGCCGACTTCAACCGCTTTAACAAGTGGTGCAGGCAAAGGGATGCAGATCCGGGATATGATAACTTCCTTTCATTCTTTACCGCTGCAATAGATGCACTGCTGGTGGCACAAAATGCTGCGGTTGCAGCAGAGGCACATGGCCTGGGAATATGCTACCTGGGTACTACCACATACCAGGCTGACAAGCTGATTGAATTCTTTGACCTTCCCGAAGGGGTCGTTCCGGTAACCACACTGGTGGTAGGTTATCCTGATGAAGAGCCGGAACAGGCTGACAGGCTTCCTGCCGATGGGGTTATCCATCATGAGAAATACAGTGATTACTCCGAAGAGGACATTGACAGAATATACCTTGAGAAGGAGAACCTCCCGCTTACGGCAAGACTGCTTGAGGAAAACCAGCTTAATAACCTGGCCCAGGTCTTCACTTTCAAGCGTTACACCAGGAAAGATAATGTCCATTTCAGCAAGGTGCTGCTGGATGTCCTTCACGATCAGGGTTTCATGAATCAGGAGGACTGATGGCTCCCGGCTTTATTTATCTTTAGGGGAACACAATTCCCGGGAAATTCCCCACTGCTACCTTTGGGATGCTTGCATTATAGGTTCTGTTTATGGACTCAATGAACTCATTGGCAACAATAGCATAACCCCTTGCAGAAAGGTGCACCCCGTCAAGTGAGAAGACACCTCCTGACACAAACTGGGTGGTGAATGCAATGGCATCAAAATATACACCGGTTTCAGCCTCCCTGAGCAGGGATGCGATGTCAACATACGCAAGGCCTGCATTACCTGCTGCCTGTTCAATGATGGAGTTGTATGCCCCGGAGTGTTCCCTGATCATATTTACCTGTTCTGTATTAAGGTAGTACTCCTCTGGTATCGGAGCTGAGCTGCCCCAGCCCTGTGCAGAGATCCCTTCCATGGCAGTAAGGAGTATTAGTTCCCCCTGTTCAAGCTGCCTGAGCCCTGCTGGATGGCTGGCATCGGCAACCACAAATGGGTTTCGACCAAATGAGAACTCTATATGCGGTGCTTCCGCGTATGCTGTGTTGAGCATATCTACCTGGCCCTGGTTCATAAGTGCCAGCCCGTCGTATGGTATTGTCCTGAAAAAAGGTATCCTGGTAATATCAACCATGTTTGCCATGGCACCCCTGGCGCCGTTAGCAGTCAGCTGCGCTGTGATGGCCTGAAGTGCGGCACCGAACTCCTCAACGGGGGTTATACCCTCACCCTCTCCTCCGCTCATTGCATAACCGAGTATATCATTGCTGCCTACCCACAGGGTGAAGAAACTTGGCTCAAGTGCCAGTGCATCCATTATTACACTGCTCGACAGGGGATTTGAGGCGAAACGGCCATAGTAAGGGTTAAGGCTGCCGTATCCTTCAAACAGCAAATGGGCGGTTTTTGCTCCCGGCACACCCAGGTTGTGAAAGGGACCTTCCTGCTGAAAGATGTTCTCAAAATTACCCGGGTCCGGGGTGCCCGGCTTGGGTACAGGCAACGGTGACCCATCCACCTCGGCCAGGATCAGGCGGTTACCGAAACCATTATCGTCTTTCATCATCGGCTGTTTGAAGTTTTCCAGGCCTGCATGCATAAGCTGGCCGGCCAGGATCATTCCAAGTGAATTCTCCTGGCCTGACCTGAACAGGTCTCCGTCTGTGAACCCTGCCGTCAGAGAGTTGCCGATTGCAACATAAGTAGTCAGGTCAAGCTCGCCGCTGTCTGGTGTATAAATGTCAATGTCA
>PWNY01000209.1 GCA_003557805.1 Bacteroidales bacterium
GAAAGAGTCCCTGCAGATATTCAACTCCCTTACACGCCGCAAGGAAAAATTCACCCCCCTTAATCCGCCATATACAGGTCTATACGTTTGCGGGCCGACTGTTTACGGCGATGCCCATCTGGGTCATGCCAGGCCCGCAGTGACATTTGACCTTTTGTACAGGTATCTTAAACATTTGGGATACAGGGTCAGGTATGTAAGAAATATTACAGATGTAGGGCACCTTGAGGATGATGCTGACCAGGGTGAGGACAAGATCGCAAAAAAGGCAAGGCTTGAAAAGCTTGAGCCAATGGAGGTGGTTCAGTATTATGCCGACCGCTATCATAAGGATATGGACAGGATGAATGTACTGAGACCAAGTATTGAACCAAGGGCATCCGGCCATATTATTGAGCAGATAGAAATGGTAAAGGAGATATTAAATGCTGGCTTTGCTTATACTGTAAATGGCTCGGTATACTTTGATGTACAGGAATATAACAAAAAATATAATTACGGTAAGCTCAGCGGGAGGAAACTGGAAGAGATGATGGCAGGTTACCGGGATATCGAAGGCCAGGATGAAAAAAGGCACCCGGCCGATTTTGCCCTCTGGAAAAAGGCCTCTGCAGTTCATTTAATGAGATGGCCATCTCCATGGGGGGAGGGTTTCCCCGGCTGGCACCTGGAGTGTTCGGCAATGAGCACCAAGTACCTTGGGGAGGAGTTTGATATTCATGGCGGGGGGATGGACCTTTTGTTCCCCCACCACGAGTGCGAGATAGCACAGTCAATTGCGGCCAACGGCAGGGAGTCTGTACGTTACTGGATGCACAACAATATGGTAACCATTAACGGACAGAAGATGGGTAAGTCCCTCGGAAATTTCATAAGTCTGAGGGAGTTCTTTACTGGAGAGCATAAAGGCCTGTACAGGGCATACTCCCCCCTTGTGATAAGGTTTTTTATACTGCAGGCACACTACAGGAGTACCCTGGATTTCAGCAATGAAGCACTGGATGCGGCTGAGAAGGGCCTTAAAAGGCTGCTGCAGGCAAAGGAAAACATTGGCAGGATAAAACCCTCCGGCACCTCAACTGCGAATGTTAGTGACATTGCTGAACGTTGCCACTCTGCAATGCTCGATGACCTGAACAGTCCCGTTGCACTGGCACACCTTTTCGAGGCGGCAAAGACAATAAACTCAGCGCTGGATGGCAGTATCAAACTGACCGGCAATGATATTGAGCTGCTTGACAATACATTTGAATTGTTCATTTCAGAAATATTCGGCCTTTATTCAAATAGTAACAGCCTCGGGGATGAACGCAAAGACAGGATTATAGACGGCCTTATGGGTATTGTTCTTGAGCTCCGCCAAAAGGCAAGGGAGAACAGGGACTGGGGCACTTCCGACAGGATAAGGGATACCCTTGGCAGGCTGAATATCAATATAAAGGATAATAAAGAGGGAAGCAGCTGGGAGTTAAATTAATCGGGGATAACGAAAATGTCTTTATACAAATCATCCGGACATTCCAGTGTGAATAACGATAAGAACATCCTGAAGCAGGATCTTCAGAAGGAGAAGCATCTTAACAGGATACTTAAGGCTATAAGAAAGGTAAACCATCTTATAGTCAGGGAGCGTGACCCCGGAGTTTTGATACGGAAGGCGTCCAGGCTGATGGTGGAGGATATGGGTTACTTCAATGCCTGGATAGTGCTCCTGGATGAGGGAGGTGCTGTTAGCATGATGGCTTCCAGCGGAATGGGAGACGAGGCTGACAGCTTTGAAAAACAGCTCCGGGCAGGACAACTGCCGCCCTGTGTACCCCAGGCCCTGTCAAAGGAAGATACAGTTGTGGTAGACGACCCGCCAAATGACTGTCCCCAATGCCCCCTTGCCGAAAATTATAGCAACAGGTCAGGAATGTGCCAGAAAATATTTTTTGAAGACAGGGTCTTTGGCGCTGTTGTCGCATCCCTGCCATCAGAATTTTCCCGGAGCGAAGAAGAAAAGGGGCTGTTCAGAGAGCTTGCAATGGACGTGGGGCTGGCCCTTTATAATATTGATCTGGAAAAAGCAAGAGCCGAGTCTGAAGAAAAGCTCCAGCAAAGTGAGGAGAACCTGTACATAACCCTGCAATCAATCGGGGACGGTGTAATAGCTACCGATCTTGCGGGAAAGATAACCCGTATGAACCCTGTTGCCGAACAGCTTACGGGCTGGAGCCTGGATGAAGCAATGGGCAGGCCCCTGCCCGAGGTGTTCCGGATATTTAACTCCCTTACCGGCAGATCAGTTGAGAACCCGGCCAGCATTGTGCTTAAAAGCGGAAAGACTGTTGGTATGGCAAACGACACCATGCTGGTGTCCAAAGACGGTGAAAGGTATCAGATTGCGGATTCTGCTGCCCCGATAACCAGCAAGGATGGAATTATAACAGGTGTGGTACTTGTATTTGCAGATGTCACCGGGAGCTACAGGCAGAAAGAGGAGCTCAAGGGGCTAAAGGAGAGGTACAAGGCAATATTCGATTATGCAAGCGATGCCATATTGATAATGGAGGACGGGGTGTTCACCGACTGCAATAAAAGAGCAATAGAACTCTTCGGCGGCAAACGTGAGGATATCATAAACCGTTCTCCTTATGAACTTTCCCCAGAAAAACAGCCCGGTGGCGAAATGTCCGAAGAGCTCTCCTTTGTATTGCTGAAACAGGCAGAAAGGGCTAAATCTGCTTTTTTTGAATGGCAACACCTGACTGTTGACGGTAAACCCTTTGATGCCGAGGTCAGCCTGAACATATTCGAGCTTGATGGCAAAAAACTGACCCTGTCAATTGTAAGGGACGTAACCCAGAGGAAGAAGGAGGAGTCCCTGCGGCAGGTTATATACAAAATTGCAGGATCGGTGGTCGCAAGCAAGAGTATTGAAGAACTGATATCGGATATCAGGTCTCATATTTCTTCCTATATCGAAACCACCAATTTTTACATCGCTCTTTATGACGAGAAGAGCAGCATGCTAAGCATCCCTTACGAAAAAGACGAAAAGGACAATATTGAAACATGGCCTGCAAAAGGTTCTGCAACCGGCCTTGTGGTTGAGGAAAAAAGAGCCTTGCTGTTAAAAAAGCCAGATATTTTGAAACTTATCGCCGAAGGCAGGATCAGGCAGGTGGGCAGCATGAGCGAGGTATGGCTTGGTGTGCCCCTTGTCAGCGGGGATGATGTAATTGGTGCTATTGTGGTACAGAACTACGACGATCCGGATACCTTCGACGAAGAGAGCATGGAGATCCTCGGTTTTGTATCGAGCCAGATCAGTATGGCAATACAGAGGAAGAGGGCGGATGAGGATCTGATCAATGCGAAGAACAAGGCCGAAGAGAGCGACAGGTTAAAGACCGCATTTTTGAACAACCTCTCGCACGAGATAAGAACTCCTCTCAATGCAATTATAGGTTTTTCCGAACTTCTGCGCAGCAACAGGTTTGACAAGGAAAAGGTCGACCACCTGACAAACATCATATGCCAGAGCAGCAGCCAGTTACTCTCCGTAATTGATGACATCATTAATATGTCGACAATAGAGACCGGGCTTGCCGAAGCACACCTCCACGAGTGTAATGTGGCCGAAGTGCTCAACAGCCTGTATTACCAGATGCAGCCCATTGCCGACGAAAAAGGACTGAAGTTCAGATTAAGCATTATGCTCAAACCTGAAGAGGCAAGGGTGGTAACCGATCAGACAAAGCTGCTCCAGGTGCTCACCAACCTTACCCACAACGCCCTTAAGTTCACAAATGAAGGTCACGTTGAGGTCGGGTGCAGGAAAAGAGATGATGAGCTTCTATTTGTAGTTGCAGATACAGGTATGGGCATACCGGCCAGTGAAAGGGAGCTGGTTTTTGAACGTTTCATGCAGCTTGATAACGGCACTGAAAACTCAGGTATGGGCCTGGGACTTGCCATTTGCAAATCTTTCGTTGAGATGCTCGGAGGTAAGATATGGCTGGAGTCGGATCCGGGCAAGGGGAGCATGTTCTTCTTCACCATACCTATTGAAAGCACCAGCAGGGATCAGTCTGTTACACCAAAAACAAGGGGGTTCAAGATATATGACAGGGTGAGGGTCCTGGTGGCAGAGGATGAGGAGCACAACTACGAGTTAACAAGGGTGCTGCTTGAAGAGCAGGATGTAGAGGTGCTGCACGCCTGGGACGGAGAGGAGGCGGTAAGGATTTGCGAGTCCAACAACGACATCAATATGGTGCTTATGGATATAAAAATGCCGGTAATGGACGGTCTTGAAGCCACAAAGGTCATCAAGGAAAAGAGACCTGATATTCCCGTAATCGCACTCACCGCATATGCACAGCCGGGCGACAGGGATAAGGCACTTAAGACAGGCTGTGATGATTACATTGCAAAACCAGTGAACATTGACAGCTTCAGGACACTGGTAAGAAAATACCTATAGATATTCAAATATCCTGCCGGACAGTCTCTTAAGGGAGATTTCCGCCAACTTGGCCTGGTACTGTACCGATACCAGCCTCTCTTCGGCCTCGAGGAGATTTTTCTGCACTTCCCTAAGCTCAATACCGGAGAGATCACCCAGGCGGTACCTTTCCATGGCGATTTCGAGAGTTTCATATGCAACGGAGAGGTTCTGGGTCTCCATTTCCATCAGCCTCAGGTTATTAAGGTATATATTATAGGTGGTTATAAGGTCTGCCCTGAGACTGTTTTCGGTATCCTCGTACCTCAGGCGGCTGTTCTCTTTCTCAATGGCTGCATTAGACATCCTTCTCCTTTGGTTGAGTCCGTCAAAAATATTGATGCCGACGGTTATTCCGTAGTTCATGCCAAAGGTCTGCTGGTCACTGAAACTTCCGCTCTGGTATGTATTATGAGAGGCTGAATAAGCCGAGCTAAGTGTAACATAGGGGTATGACATGGACCGTACTATCTTTTTGTCGTATTCAGATATCTGCTGGTCCTTCTGTGCCATTTGTATCATACTGTTATTTTCCAGGGCAGAGGTCTCAAGCCCTTCAAATATTAGTATGTCATGAAGCGGAATGATGGTATCGGCTGTTTGCAGGTTTGTCCTGAGGTTTTCCAGTGCCATCAGTTCATTTAACCTGATCCTTGAGGCCCTGACAACCTCCTCCTGCCGTGTCATCCTTGAGCTGTCAGCATTAAGAAAGACCTCGGCCTGTAAAAGCTGAAGCTTCGACCCGGACCCCAGTAAAAACCTCTCTTCATCAATGCGAACCCTCTCACGTGAAAGCTCCACCGCGAATTTCATATTGTTAAGCAGTCGCTGCTGCTGTATCAGATTGAAATATTCCGCGGTTATATTTGCGACCATGTTCTCTAGCGCCATTCTTGTGTTAAGTTCACCCATCTCCTTTAGTGCCCCAAGCCTTTCATAGCTTGTCTGCACCCTGAAGCCGTCAAATATTGTCCATCCAAGCCCCAGGTTTGCATTGGCTGCTGTATTGTGTATGTTGCGCATTGACGACTGCTGTCCGTCAAAATCGGTGCGGTCGGTATTGGTATTTGTACCGGAGTACTGGGTGCGAAGGTCAACCGAAGGCAAAAAGCCTGCATTACCAAGACTGAAGTTGTTTGAACTTATCTCCTGCTGGTTTCTGGCAATCCTGAGTGAAAAATTGTTCTCTATACCTGTGGCCAGAATCTCCTGCAGGCTCATTTGAACCGGCTGGGCCTGGCCTGCAATTGCGAAAAGCACCAGCAGGAAACTAAATATCTGTCGCTTCATTTTCTTCTTCTATATTTTTTGAGTCAGATGAAATATAAGTATAAACGGCAGGTACCACGAAGAGGGTAAGGAATGTCGAAAGTATAAGCCCCCCTATTACTGCAACACCCATTGCCATCCTTCCCTGGGCACCTTCACCAAGACCAAGTGTCAGTGGCATTACACCAAGAATCGTTGAGAGGCTGGTCATCAAAATGGGCCTGAAACGTGCAGCTGCTGCAAATTTTATAGCTTCCAGCTTTCTCATGCCACCCTGTTTTCTCTGGTTGGCAAACTCCACCATCAAAATTCCGTTTTTAGATACAAGCCCGATCAGCATTATTATACCTATCTGGCTGAAGATATTCATGGTAACGCCAAAGTACCACATAAAAACCAGTGCTCCTGTCATCGCAAGCGGAACGGTCATCATCACTATCAGTGGATCCTTGAAGCTCTCAAATTGGGCCGAAAGCACAAGGAAGATCAGTACAA
>PWNY01000408.1 GCA_003557805.1 Bacteroidales bacterium
TAAAAAGGAGGAAAAGAAAGAAGAAAAGAAAGAGGAGAAGCCCGAAGAAAAGAAAGAGGAAAAGACTGAAGATAAGAAAGAGGAAAAGACTGAAGATAAGAAGGAGGAAAAAGGCGAATAAAACAGCCCTTGGGGAATGAGAAGCCATAACTGTCATTACCTGGGTCATATATCAAAAACCGTTGGTACAGACGGAGGGCTTAGCGTTTTTTTTAAAAAAGGTCTTGCTTTCGACCATACAGAACTGGAATCAGTTTTCATCATGATTGATGGAAAACTGGTTCCTTTTTTTATTGAGGATATCAGCATGCGTGCAAAAGATGACCAGGCGGTTATTTGGCTTGAAGATATTGACTCCATTGAAAAGGCAAGAGAGCTGTGCGGGCATGACATGTACATAGACCGGAGATTACTGGCGGGACAGGCAGATATCTACCATAGCTTTACCGGTATCATTGGATACGGTGTATATCATTCAGGTGATAAATATATCGGTAAGGTGCAGGATATCATTGAACACCCTGGAAATCCCCTGATAAGTATAGATGCAGTTGGCAGGGAAATACTGATTCCAGTTGCCGGTGAAATAATCCTGGATGTAGACCATGAAAATGGTGTTATACGAATCGATCCCCCTGACGGTCTCCTGGACCTGAACGCCTGAAACTAATTAAGTTTAATAGAGATCCTCAACCAGGGCATCTAGACATTTAGTTGCTCCCCTTCCGATTTTGCAATTATAACCGCACCGCAGGTATCGCTCCAGATATTTACTGAAGTCCTGAACATATCCAGTATCCTCTCAACCGCCAATATAAGTGCAATACCTTCAAGAGGCATGCCCAGAACTGACATTATAATGGTTATCACCACCAGTCCGGCCATTGGGATCCCGGCAGCACCAATTGATGCAAGCAGCGCTGTAAATACCACGATCACCTGTTGTACCAGGGTGAGCTCCATTCCAACTACCTGAGCTATAAATAGCACAGAAACACATTCATAGAGGGCCGTTCCGTCCATATTTATGGTTGCCCCCAGCGGCAGGACAAAAGAAGATGTTTTCTTTGATACTCCTGCATTCTGCTCAACTGCTTTCATAGTGAGTGGCAGGGTTGCACTGCTGCTGGATGTTGTAAAAGCTGTAAGCAGTGGTACAGACATTGCCCTGAAGTGTTTGCGGGGATTAACCCCTCCAATGTACTTCATAAGCAGTGGCAATATTATGAATGAATGTATCAAAAGGGCAAATATTACCGTAAGCATATACATTCCCATACTACCGAACACCCCAGCCAGGTCGTCTATCTGCTCTGCGACAATACCAGATACAATACCGAATATACCAAGGGGGGCAAAACGTATTACAAACATGGTAATGCGCATCATCACCTCGAACACAGCATTGAAGAGCTTTTCAAGAGGGTTTTTGTACTTGTCGTCAAGCCTGGATGCAAAAAAACCAAAAAGCATTGCAAAAAAGATTATGGCAAGCATATCTGTCTGTGCAAGGGCCTGGAATATATTTACAGGTACAATCTCCAGGAGTGTCTGCCCCAGTGTTGAGGTATCAGCATCTATTGCAAAATCGTTCTCGAGTGCAATATTGGACCCAACTCCAGGCCTTACTATATTAACCATGGTGATTCCAATGGTAGCCGCAATAAGGCCGGTTATCATATAGTAACTGATGGTCTTTGCCCCCATCCTGCCAAGGTTCCTTGTTCCGCCAAGGTTAAGAACCCCGGAAACAATCGACGACAGTATCAGCGGGGCGATTATCATCTGAAGAGCCCTGAGGAATAGGTCTCCCATCCATCCAACATAATCCACTTGATCGGTGAAAAAGTATCCGAACACTATACTAAGCGCGAGAGCTATTAAAATCTGCCAGTGAAGTTTGATCTTTGACATTGGAAAAGATTTAATGAAGGGCAATATTACAAAATAATAGGCAATTTACATGGCTGTAAAATTGACAGCAATTATGGTAAAATATGCCACATTGGCCTGTAATTCCTTGGTTTCACCATTGGT
The DNA here is from genome assembly GCA_003557805.1 of Bacteroidales bacterium. Lineage (GTDB taxonomy): Bacteria > Bacteroidota > Bacteroidia > Bacteroidales > UBA7960 > PUPG01. The sequence goes on from PWNY01000408.1 coordinate 2,038, forward strand.
TTGTAATTTGATGGAAAAAAGCCGAACACCAGTACCAGGAATATCTAAACAAAAAGGAGGAATATATGCATTTTGACCGTTTAACAATAAAATCACAGGAAGCTGTTCAAAAGGCCCAGGAGATAGCTATGGCTTTTCAGCACCAGGCAATTGAAAACGGACACCTGTTAAAGGCCATTCTTAACGTAGATGATAATGTTGCACCATGGCTCCTTAAAAAGAACAATGTGCCCATATCAGGCCTGCAACAGGCTCTTGACAGGATAGTTGGAAGGTACCCCAAGGTCGCCGGAGGGGAGCCATACCTTGCTGATTCATCGAAAAAGGCACTGCAGTCGGCACTTACCCAGCTCAAGGAGTTTGGGGATGAGTACATTTCAATAGAGCACCTGCTGCTGGGAATTATCTCCGGAAGTGACGAGACTTCCCAAATGCTCAAAGACAGCGGGCTTACCTCCTCAGGCCTTAAAAATGCAATAAAGGAGCTAAGGCAGGGCTCCAGGGTCGACAGTCAAACTGCAGAGGAAAGGTTCAATGCACTCAATAAATACGCCAACAACCTGAACGACCTGGCACTTTCCGGGAAACTTGACCCGGTAATCGGACGTGATGAAGAGATCAGACGAATACTGCAGATATTGTCGCGCAGGACAAAGAACAACCCGATACTGATAGGTGAACCAGGTGTTGGAAAGACCGCTATAGCTGAAGGACTTGCGCACCGTATAATAAATGGGGATGTGCCTGAGAACCTGAAGTCAAAGAAGATCTTTTCCCTGGATATGGGATCCCTGATAGCCGGAGCCAAATACAAGGGTGAATTTGAAGAGAGGATTAAGGCAGTGGTCAAGGAGGTTGTATCCTCTGACGGAGAGTATATCCTGTTCATAGATGAGATACATACGCTGGTTGGTGCAGGTGCCGCAGGTGAAGGTGCCATGGATGCTGCAAACATTCTCAAGCCTGCCTTGGCAAAAGGTGAACTAAGGGCAATAGGCGCAACCACTCTTAAGGAGTACCAGCGCTACTTTGAGAAAGACAAGGCGCTAGAGAGGCGTTTCCAGATAGTTATTGTTGATGAACCGGCAAAGGCGGATGCAATAAGCATTCTAAGGGGCCTGAAGGAGAGATATGAAACACATCACCAGGTAAGGATAAAGGATGAAGCGATAATAGCCGCCGTGGATCTGTCTCACAGGTATATCAGTGACCGTTTTTTGCCTGACAAGGCAATAGACCTTATCGATGAAGCAGCATCAAAACTGAGGCTGGAAATGAACTCAGTTCCTGAAGAACTTGATGAGGCTGAAAGGAAGATAAGGCAGCTTGAGATCGAAAAAGAGGCTATAAAGAGGGAAAAGGATGAAGCCAAGCTGAGCCAGCTTAACGAGGAACTTGCCAACATCAGGGAGGAGAAAAACCGGTTGATGGCAAAATGGCAGAGCGAAAAGGAGGTGGTCGACCAGATACAGAAAAACAAGGCTGCCATAGAGCAGTACAGGTTTGAGGCAGAACAGGCTGAGCGCAACGGTGAGTTTGGAAAGGTTGCAGAGCTAAGGTACGGGCGAATTAAGGAGGCCGAAAAGACGGTTGAGGAGCTCAATAAAAAACTTCATGAAATGCAGGCGGATTCAGCATTGATTAAGGAAGAGGTAAGCTCCGAAGACATTGCCGATGTGGTGTCAAGATGGACCGGCATCCCTGTAAGCCGTATGTTGCAGAGCGAACGTGAAAAACTCCTCAGGCTGGAAGATGAGCTGCACAAAAGGGTTGTGGGACAGGATGAGGCAATAATGGCAGTTTCTGATGCGATCAGGCGCAGCCGTGCAGGATTGCAGGATCCCAGGCGTCCTGTAGGTTCGTTTATCTTTCTTGGAACCACGGGAGTCGGTAAGACAGAACTTGCAAAGACACTTGCAGAGTTTTTGTTCAATGATGAGAATGCTATGGTCAGGATAGATATGTCCGAGTACCAGGAAAGGCATGCCGTAAGCCGGCTTATTGGAGCGCCGCCGGGCTACGTCGGCTACGAGGAGAGCGGGCAGCTTACCGAGGCTGTCAGGAGAAAGCCCTATTCTGTTATCCTGCTTGACGAAATAGAAAAAGCGCACCCTGATGTCTTTAATATCCTTCTGCAGGTATTGGAAGATGGAAGGCTTACTGACAACAAGGGGCGTACGGCCGATTTCAAAAACACAATCATTATAATGACCTCCAATGTGGGATCAGGCCTTATACAGGAGAAAATGGAGAGAATGACAGAGGAGAACAGGGAAAATATCATTGACGAGTGCAGGAATGAGGTTTTTTCAATGCTTAAACGCTCAATCAGGCCCGAGTTTCTGAACCGTATTGATGAGATAATAATGTTCAGGCCCCTTACAAAGGATGAGATCAAACAGATTGTTGAACTGCAGGTTGAAAATGTAAAAAGGACACTTCAGGACAGCAATATAAGCATTGAGCTCAGCCCCGGAGCCATAGGATGGATATCCGATGCAGGGTTTGATCCCCAGTTTGGTGCCAGGCCCCTGAAAAGGGTAATACAAAGGAGCGTTCTCAATAAGCTGTCATTGGAGATACTCGCTGGCAGGATCAACTCAGGTGACAACGTTCTTGTTGACAAAAAGGGTGATACACTGGAGTTCAAAGTCGCATAAAATTGCTACTTTTGAAAAAATCCAGCAGAATTGAATACTCCTCTGTTCATAGCCAGGCGAATTGGCGGGTCAAAGCCGGGAAACGCCTATACACCGCTTATCAAGAAAATTTCAATAACGAGTATCGCCCTGGGTCTTGCCGTAATGATAATATCGGTATCAGTTGTTACAGGTTTTCAGGGAGAGATCAGCGACAAGGTGACCGGGTTCGGCTCACATATACAAATTACAAATTACGATTACAACATTTCCTTTGAGGCCCGTCCTGTAAGCAGCCGGCAGGACTTTATCCCTGATCTGGCTGATATTGAGGGTATAAGACATGTTCAGTCATTTGCAACCAAGCCCGGAATAATCAAGACTGACGAGGATATTCACGGTATAATCCTAAAAGGTGTCGATCACGGTTTTGACTGGTCATTTTTCTCCCGGCGCATTACAGAAGGCAGTATAATTGATATAAGCGACACTCTTCGATCTGATCAGGTCATTATATCCAGCCTGGTGTCCAGGAGGCTAAGACTCAATACCGGTGATGACCTGTTTATATATTTTATCCAGGACCCGCCCAGAATCAGGAGGCTAACGGTCTCGGGGATATATGATACCGGCCTTGAGGAACTGGACAGGATATTCATAATCGGTGACATCCGGCACGTTCAGGCGCTTAATAACTGGGAATCAGATCAGGTAGGGGGTTTTGAGGTGCTGGTATCTGATTTTGGTTCTTTGCAGCGAATAAAGAATGAAATACTGGAAATACTACCCTATGACCTTGAAGCAAGAAGCATAAGGGAGCTGTACCCCCAGATATTTGACTGGCTATCACTGCTGGATATGAATGTATACGTGATCATAACCCTTATGATACTCGTTGCGGGCATCAATATGATAACCACATTATTGATATCGGTACTGGAAAAGACCAATGCCATAGGGATATTGAAGGCTGTCGGGGGGTCAAACCGGGTTATCAGGAAGATATTCCTTTACCATGCCGGGATCCTGATAACAAAAGGTATGATCATTGGTAATATCCTCGGGCTGGCAATTATATTTATTCAGCATAACTGGGGTGTAGTAAGCCTGTCGCCTGAGTCTTACTATGTAAGCGAGGTTCCTGTAAACATAGAACTTGTACATATACTGGCACTTAATGCAGGTACCTTCATCCTCTCAATGGCAATGTTGATAGTGCCGTCCTTTATAGTAACAAGGATATCACCGGTAAGGGCAATGACTTTCCGCTAAGCTCAGAAGACTATTAAACCAAGGGAGATAATATACTGCCTAGGCCTCATATCAAAAGCGTATTCATTACTCCCGATACTGACTCCCGTGCCGACATTGGCAAGGCTGTCCTCATACTTGAAATCGAGTCTCAGGTTTCCAATTCTGAGCCCGGCCATCAGCTGGTAGCCGACTGTCGATTTCTTGTAATTGTATGTTATCTCCTCATAGATATCAGCAAGATGGCCCTGGGTATTTTCAAGCAGGTATGAAAATACCGGACCACCTCCCAGCCTCAGTGGCCCCAGGTTTATTCCCGCAA
>PWNY01000068.1 GCA_003557805.1 Bacteroidales bacterium
GACAGTGGCTGCAGCTGTTGCGGGCGTATTCTGCACTCTCTCTTTTAGTACCCTTGAAGGCTTTACCTTCTGGGAACTGCATGTATTTGCCCTTCTGGATTTTACTGCTTCAAACCTGTTGCTGCCACTGGGTGGGCTGTTAATAGTTCTCTTTGTGGGTTGGTATATGAAGCGTGCCGATGTATTGGACGAGATATCCAACTCCGGGGCACTGAAAGTATATCTTTTCAAGGTCCTTATGTTCATACTTAAGTTTATTGCACCGGTAGCAATCGCAATTGTGCTTTTGGATAGTTTAGGAATAATATAAAAATCTCAATTACCAATGACTGACACACAGGAACAAACAACCAACGGAGTCGAGGAGACTATCACTTCCGTTGGCTCATCCTTTCTGGAAGGGCTGAACAACATTATATCAATGTATAATGAATATGTGGGGGGTTACCTTCTGCTATTCATCTTAGTGCCTGCCGGGGTATTTTTTGCATTCAAGTTCAGGTTCCTGCATGTCAGGAAGTTCTGGCACTCATTTGCAATACTTGCCGGGAGATATACAAAGAAGGGTGAGTCAGGCGATGTAAACCACTTCAAGGCGCTAACCACTGCACTTTCAGCAACTGTAGGAACCGGAAATATCGTTGGCGTGGCACTGGCCATATACTGGGGAGGACCCGGTGCCGTATTCTGGATGTGGGTTACCGGGTTTTTCGGGATGATGCTCAAAATGGTTGAATGTACCCTTGGTCTTAAATACAGGAAATTCAATCCTGACGGTACAGTATCCGGCGGTCCTATGTATTACATGGAATACGGGCTCAAGGACAAACTAGGCAAGCATGCAAAGACGCTTGCCTACATCTTTGCCGGCGCAGCAGTGCTTTGTTCGATGGGGACCGGTAACATGGCCCAGAGTAACTCCATGACCGATATTCTGAACTCCACTTACAGCATACCCAACTGGGCAAGCGGCCTGGTAATTACAGGGCTTGTGCTGCTGATCGTGGTAGGCGGGCTTAAAAGGATCGCTGAGGTTACCTCAAGACTTGTCCCGTTTATGGCTGTAATCTATTTTATAGCGGCTGTCTTTGTGGTTGTCCTGAATATTGAAAACCTTGCCCCGGCGATAAACCTTATCTTCACTGATGCTTTCACTGGTACGGCGGCGGCAGGAGGCTTTGTCGGGTCAGCATTCATACTCACGCTGACAATGGGTGTAAGACGGGGGCTTTTCTCTAATGAGGCGGGCCAGGGTTCTGCTGCAATGGCCCATGCGGCTGCAAGGACCCGCTACCCCATGCGTGAAGGCCTGGTAGCCAGCCTTGAACCTTTTATTGATACCCTTTTTATCTGCACTCTTACTGCAATTGTGATAATAATGACAGGAGCCTGGTCGCATGATGCAGCTGAAGCCGGTGTTTCATTAACGGTACTTGCCTTTGAACTTGGTCTTGGAAAGGTCAACCTTGGTTTCCTTGCATCTCATATAATTGCTGTTGGCCTTATGCTATTTGCATTTTCAACCATAATTTCCTGGTCATATTATGGTTCAAGGGCGGCCCAGTACCTGTTTGGATTCAAGGCTATCCAGAAATACTACTATGTATATGCAGTTTTCGTATTCCTGGGTTCAATATGGGGTCTGGAGCTTGTCTGGAACTTTGTGGATATGGTAATTACCTTTATGACAATACCCAACCTTATAGCAATACTGCTTCTTACCCCTGTCATAAAAAAGGAGATAAACGACTATTTCAGCATGCCTGATTATAAACAAAGGAGCTGATATATTTTGTAACGGGATAGGATCTGATTAATGGTCCCCGGTGTTATAGTATGCCGGGGATCATTGTTATATAATAAAAAGAGATAAAAAACAGTTTAACTTTGCAGTTAAATATATATGCCTGTGAACAGAGTCCCGGTTCTTATGCTTTGCTTTTTTGTCCTGGCATCAATGATGTATCCGCAGGATGAAAGAACCCCGATTGACTGGGAAGCATCGAGTTTTGAGTTTGACCGGCGTATAGGCGAAGATGTTAGGAGGCTTCTTGGAAATGTAGTCTTTAACCATGAAGATACCAGGATGTTCTGCGATAGCGCCTACCTCTATTCTGAGGCAAACAGCCTCAGGGCATTCAGCAATATCGTGATCGAGGTCAGCGATACCGTCACCATGTACGGGGACCGGCTTTTTTATGATGGCAACAGGAGATGGGCCGAACTTACCGGTAATGTAAGACTTACGGATCCGCAGATGACCCTTTATACAGATTACCTGGAGTATGACCTCGATAATAATACCGCCACCTATACCCAGGGCGGCAGGATTGTTGATGCCTCCAATGAACTTCAGAGCCTTTGGGGTTTTTATTATGCAGACGACAAGGAGTTTTTCTTCCGGGATGATGTCCTGCTGGTAAATCCTGACTATATAATGGAAACCGACACCATGAGGTACAATACTTCAACTGAGATTGCATATTTTTTCGGGCCCACAACAATAACAAGCGATGATAATGTGATATTCTGCAGGAATGGCTGGTACGATACCCAGAGGGACATTGCGCGGTTCAGCAGGGACGCGTTCTTTACCAACAGGGAGCAGTCGATGACAGGTGATTCGGTTTTTTATGACAGGAACAGGGCATACGGCAGGGCCGAAAGCAATGTGGTTATAAGGGACAGCATTGAGAATGTTATAATTACAGGGCATTTTGCAGAACATTTTGAGAATGAGGGTTTGTCTGTTGTTACAAGAGAGGCTGTGATGACTGTAATTGCTGAGGGGGACAGCCTGTTTTTGCATGCCGACACACTCAAGTCGGTATATGATGAACAAAGGGACGACAGGCGGGTTTTTGCATACAGGCACGCCCGCTTTTACAGGCAGGACCTTCAGGGACTCAGTGACTCCATTGTGTACCTTATGACGGATTCACTGATTCACATGCATTATGAGCCAGTGCTATGGTCGGACTCCTACCAGCTCACGGCTGATCATATAGAGGTAAAGACAACCGAGGACGAGGTTGAGTGGATTAAGCTTCATGATGCCGCCTTTATAATATCCGAGGAAGGCACAATCGGGTACAACCAGATGAAGGGGAGGCAGATGAAGGGTCATTTCAGGGACAATTCACTATGGAGGGTGGATATAGATGGCAATGGTGAAACAATCTTCTATATAAGGGAGTCTGACGGAGACCTGGTCGGGATCAATAAGGCGGTTTCATCCAATATAATTATTTTTGTTGATGGCACTGAGATAACAGGTATACAGTTTGTAAGACAACCCGAGGCAACCCTGTACCCCCCCGGTGAGCTCAATGAAGAAGAAAAGCTGCTCAGGGGCTTTCGCTGGCTGGAACACAGGCGCCCGCTGAACAAGGACGATATATTTGACTGGAGGTAATATTGCAGGTGGTTATTAAACAAAGACGGGATGATTGATTACAAGAAGTACGTTTTAGATAACGGGTTAAGGGTCATTGTTCATCCGGACAGCACCACACCCATGGCTGCTGTAAATATCCTTTATGATGTCGGGGCAAGGGATGAGGAGCCCGGAAGAACTGGCTTTGCACACCTTTTTGAACATCTTATGTTCGAGGGTTCGGTGAACGTACCCCGTTTTGACCAGAACCTGCAGAATGCAGGCGGGGAGAACAATGCATTTACCACCAATGACATAACAAATTATTACATCTCTTTGCCTGCACAGAACATAGAGACCGCTTTCTGGCTGGAGTCAGACCGGATGCTTGGTTTATCCTTTTCCGAGGAGAAGCTCCGGACACAGAAGAATGTTGTAATAGAGGAGTACAGGCAGTCATACCTTAACCAACCATACGGGGATATATGGCTGCTGCTGAGGTCGCTTGCATACAAGGTACATCCTTACCAGTGGGCAACCATTGGCAAGAATATTGACCACATAAAGGAGGCAGAATTAAATGATGTTAAAAGTTTTTTCAGCAGGTATTACCACCCCTTAAATGCAATACTTTCAGTTGCTGGTGACGTTGACCCCGAAAGGATATTCGAACTGGCAGGCAAGTGGTTCGGGGATATACCACCCGGAGTAACCCATAAGCGTGGTCTTCCACAGGAGCCGGCACAAACAGAATTAAGACGGAAGGATGCTAAAAGGGATGTCCCCCTGCACCAGATTTACATGGCTTTTCATATGTGTGGCCGCCCTCACCCTGACTTTCATGCCACGGACCTTATAAGTGATATTCTGTCGGGTGGTGAATCTGCCCGGCTTCCTGCAAGGCTTGTTCATGACCGCAAACTGTTCAGTGAGGTTAATGCTTTTGTTACAGGCAACATTGATCCCGGTTTGCTTGTTGTAACCGGAAAGCCACACAATGGAGTTGATATTGAAAAGGCCGGGGATATGCTTTGGAAGGAGGTTTCAGATATTGTTCACAATGCTGTTGAGTACCGGGAGCTGGAGAAGGTGAAGAACCGTGTGGAGGCAACACATACCTTCTCCAACAGTAATATTCTGGCAAAGGCAATGAACCTCGCATACTATGAACTGCTCGGAGATGCATCCCTGTATAATTCACAGATTGAGGCATATTCCAGGGTAGGCCAGGAGAGGATAATGGAAGCGGCCGGAAGGGTGATCAGGAAAGAGAACATGTCATTGCTTAATTACGGCCTTGTATAATATTCTTATATTTAGACAAAACGGCAGTTAACTTAAAAAAAGGTCAAATAACCCAGTATGCTGAACAGAAAGACTCCACCTGAGAGAGAGTATATAGAGGAGGTCCCCTATATAAAACCAAAAGGTACAAAGCTGGATAATGGGCTTTCTTTGTACTACCTTGAAGGAGGTACTGAAGACTTCGTTAAGGTGGAGTTTGTACTTTTTGCCGGCAGTTTCTGCCAGGAAAAACCCCTTGTGTCTTTTGCAACAGCTAACCTGCTTAGGTCAGGCAGTTTAAACCACAACCGCCAGCAGATAAATGAACTCCTTGATTATTATAGCGCACACCTGCAGGTGGAGGCGATGAAGGATTTTGTCTCGGTAAGCATCTTTGTGCTTAACAAGTACTTGGAGCCTGCAATAAAACTGCTTGCGGATATTATTTTCAGGCCAACCTTCCCGGAGGATGAGATGCTCAATTTCCTGAAGAACCAGAAACAGCTACACCTGGTAAACCAGAAAAAGGTGCAGCACCTTGCAAGGACATATTTTACAGAGCTTGTTTACGGGGAGCAGCACCCCTATGGCTACCGGTTGAAACCAGAGGATTTTGACAAGCCGTCCAGGGATGACCTTGCCCTGTTTCATAAAAGGTGGTATTACCCTGCCAATGCATTCTGCATTGTTTCGGGGAGGGTGCCTGAGAATATTGAACTCCTGGTTTCTAAATATTTTAAAGAAGGAGTGATACAGGATGATGGCATTCCACAGCCACCTCAGTATCCCATGCTTAGTTCAGGAAGCAGGAAGGTCTTTCTGGAGGTGCCCGGGGCGGTGCAGTCGGCCATCAGGGTGGGTAAGCAGCTATTTAACAGGACGCACCCTGCCTATCACCGGCTCAAGATAACCAATGCATTGTTCGGTGGTTATTTCGGTTCACGACTGATGCAGAATATTCGCCAGGAAAAGGGCTACACATACGGGGTCTTCTCAAATATAATATCATTAAAAAGAAGCGGTTTCTTTTTTATATCCACACAGGTTGGGGCGGATGTCAGAAAGTCGGCACTTGAAGAGATTTACAGGGAGATCAGGGAGCTTAGAAACAGGCCGGCAACGGAATCTGAAATGGAGAGCCTGCGGAATTATCTCGGGGGTAGTTTTTTGCGTTCCTTTGACGGCCCGGTAGCTCAAAGCGAGCGTTTCAGGGAACTGCTGATTTTCGGGCTTGACTACTCGCACTTTGATGACTACCTGAAAACACTAAAGACAATTACCCCTGAAGCAATAATGGAAACCGCAGCCGATTACCTCAATGAGGACGGGATGATGGAAGTGGTGGCGGGGAAGTAAATAACCACCCGGGCAGTATAATAAACTGTTTTGTGTTTTAAGCAGGGAGTTATTGCATTAGCCGTTATAATTTAATGTAAATTAGAAATCCACCGTCTTTGACGGTGGTAATGTTATGACGGCTATGCCTATATTTGTATTATGAGTAAATACAGGAAGCTGTCTCATGTAATATACAAATGTGATTATCA
>PWNY01000316.1 GCA_003557805.1 Bacteroidales bacterium
ACACGCCCGCTTGCTGATATTTCAATGTGGTCGCTTGCCCTTGTAATGGTCTTTTCAACAACGGGGTTCTCATTTAAAAGCTGGGTTCCTGTTTCGAATATGCTGCGGCCCCTTGCCCTGTCACTGCTGCTGAACTATTTTGTCTTTGGTACAGTTGTAACACTATTGGCATGGATCTTTTTCCATGATTCCTACTTTCCGTTCTTTGCCGGGATGGTCCTGATTGCTGCGGCACCCCCGGGCCCCTCTGTAATACCATTCTCAACCCTTATCAGGGGAGATACCAACTTCTCAGTAACGGGGGTGTTCGGTCTGCATCTTCTCGCAATGCTGCTTACCCCGCTTATTCTTTTGGTAATACTTGGTCAGGCCCTTATTGACCCGGTTGAGATATTCTGGATAATGGCCAGGCTTATACTTATACCCCTTGCAATAAGCCGTGTGCTTAGGCACCCCCGGCTGCTTCCGGGGGTTGTTAAAATACGGGAAACCTTTGTTAAGTGGGGGTTTTTCCTGGTGGTATCGCCCATAGTGGGAATGAGTGCACCTGTCCTTTATGGTGAACCGCTTTCAGTGCTGAAGATTTCAGGGCTGATCTTCTTTTCTATGTTCGTAATGGGCTGCATATACCACTACCTTATGGTGCTTGCAGGGAAACAGAAGGGGTTTATCATAAGCAGCACGCTAATGATGGTCATAAAAAGCAGTGCTTTTGCCGCCGTGGCAGCATTCAGGTTCTTCCCGGATGAGCCCGGGGTGGCACTGCCGTCGGCAGTGGTGAGTGTGTTCGTTACCCTCTTTATCATATTCTACTCGATGGTAGTCAGGTACACATAATAGACAAAGAAGAGACGAAAAAACCCCTGGCACTGTCAGGACAGAACCTTCTTCCTGCTAAGGGGATACCTTACCGACGACCACCACATTATCAGAGAACCTGTAAGCAGGCTGGCAATTGATATTGAGAAAGCAATTGTAAACCCCCAGAGCTCGTAAAACAATACACCCATCAGGGGTGCGAACAGGGCTCTTACCGCGGTCAGGCCCAGGTGGATTGACTGGTATATGCCTGCTTCGGAAGGGGCGCAGAAGTATGCAGAACCAATACTCCACATCAGCACCATGGTCGCTGCAAATATGCCGTGAAAGATTATATAGATGATCAGGGTGTGGTACAGGGTTATGCCCCAGAACTCTATATAGGAGTCAAAATACTGGGTAAGTATAAGACTGAATATATAAGTTGCCATCGAGATAAAAGAGATGGCTGCAAAACGCCGGGGGTCCATTTTGCCTATTAACCTGCCGAAAAATGGCAATATGATTATAGCCAGCAGGTTATATGCGTTCCTGTAAAAAGCCACACTGGAGTAGTTCAGTCCCAGTCCGAACTCCCAGAACAAGATGATAACGGTGAATGACCCCATAAAACCGAAGCCATAAAACATGAACCCTACCTGGAAATGCCTGTAGGGAATATTCTTTATTAGGATGTTTGTCATCTCGGCCACCGACTGCTTAATGCCCTTCCAGACTGTATGGGACATCTCTGGTGTGTCCGGCTGCCTGTATGGTATCATCGAAAGCAGCGATATTGAAATAATACCGAGTATGGCAGCTACCGGGAATATATATACAAATATGTAGTGGTTGGCATCAAGTGCCCAGCCGTAGGCAAAGGTTGTTGCCATCATCACTATCTTATTGGCTGTAGTGGCATAACTGTAGAACCTCCCGAAGTTCTCGTGTGAATATGCGTTTTTCAAAAACAGGTTGATGCTCGGGAAGACAACCGGGTTTGCAAGAAAATAGATCAGGAAAATAACCAGGAATATGTAATGGTACACCGAGTCTCCCGTAAGCATCTCGGGGCTTCTGGGAAAGAAAAACAGCAGCATAAGCGGCAGGCGGGTAAGTATTGCTGTTCTCCTGAGAAGCTTCTTTTTGTTCTTTATCCTCCTTAAAAAGGTGGAGAAGAATATCAAAAGCAGAAAGACCAGGTTGGAGAACTGGAACAGTACACTTACCTGGTACCCCGACCCCATAAGGCTTTTGACAAACACAAACTCATTAAGTGCTATCAGGCCAGCCAGGATGCCCTCTATAAAGGAGTAGGAGAAGTGCAGCGCAAATGTCTTCTTCTCCTTTTGTCTTAGGCCATCTATCTTGAATATCCTCATCGCCGTATCCTGGGTCTGTTGTTTAATGCAGGTGTCTGTTTTTGTCGAACCGCGCCGCAAAAATAGTCTCTTTTGCTGAAAAATTAGTTACTTTGCTGACTGGAACTGCCAATCTTATGGTTGTTTTCAACAATTGTTTTTATTTAGTTGTTTAACTCTTAAAAAGCACTATGAAGAGATTAAGTTTTCTTTTTCTGGCAGCTGTTCTTATACTTGCTGCCTGCTCAAGGCATGAAGCAGACTCTGCCAGGATAACAGGTAATGTCGAAAACCCGGGCGACACCCTGGTAGAAGTGTTCTATTACACCGACTATGTTACCAATGCCACCAGGTCGGTTGAGGCAGAACTTGATGCCGGTAACTCATTCGAAGCGGTTTTGCCAATGGATGAAGCCGCATTTGTCCATTTGCGCATTCCAAGAAGGACAATTACGCTATATCTTAAACCCGGTGCAGATGTGAACATTGACTTTGACGCCAGCGACAGTGATCAAAAACCTGATCTTACCGGCCGCGGGGCTGTTGAGAGCATCTTTTTGCTCGCTTACAACATGGATGTTGAAAAAAAATATGGCCAGATGAGCATGTTAAACCGTGCCAGGGAACTGGCCCCGGGCGAATATGCCTCTTATGTGAGGGATGCCTATGAGGAAAAAACAGGCTACCTGAATGATTATCCACAGTATGGTGAACTTGAACCCGGCTTTGTTTCCCTTATGGAGACCAATATGCTGTTTGAAAAATACAACCACCTGATGGAGTACCCATATATCAGGCGACAGTTTGACCAGGCCGGACAGATGCCTGACTTGCCGGACTCATACTTTGACTTTCTTGAAGATGACGAGATTTTTGGAGATGAGAAAGCCGGGTCCAGGGCCTATGTGAACTTTTTAAACACATACATTCATCACCACCTGGAGAGCTCAGACCAGGAGTTTGACACAAACGAAGAGTTTATGCAGGCAAGGTATGAAACTGCATCGAGGCTCTTTTCGGGCAAGACCCGTGATATTGCCCTTGCAGGCGCCGTGGTAAGCATGCTGAACTTCGGTGACTACAACCATGCCCTGGCATTCTATGAGGATTTTCTCCAGGAGGCTTCCTCTGAAAAGTACAGGAAAGTTGTTGAAGAGGTATATGAGAACGTATCCAGGCTTGCCCCTGGAATGCCCGCACCTGAATTCACACTGACCGATATTGACGGGCAGGAGGTTTCACTGGATGATTTCCGTGGCAAGGTGGTATACCTTGATTTCTGGGCCTCATGGTGCGGTCCCTGCATGCAGCAGGTGCCGCATGCAAGGGAGCTGAAAAAGCGGATGGAACGTTACGACGACCTGGTGTTCCTGTATATATCCGTTGATACCGATGAGCAGGCATGGCGCAGGACAGTTAGTGAGCAAGAAATACAGGGTGTTCATCTCAATGTACCTGGTTTTGGGCATGAAGTGCCACAGAGCTATAACCTCCAGGGCGTGCCCACTTTTTACCTGATCGGCAGGGACGGTAACATTATAGACAACAGGCCTCCCCGCCCGAGCCAGGAAAATATTGACCAGGTAATTCTTGCGGCCCTCTCAAGGGGTGGCTTCCCGGTACCCGGCAGGGTAACTCTTAGCGGGCAGATCTCAAACCTGGACGGCAGGGTGGCCGAGATCAACTTTTTCAGGGACTACATAAATAATGACAGGAAGGTCCTTTCGCTGAACACCGGGGCGGACGGCAGTTTTGAACTTGAATTTGATGTCCCCGGACCCGTCATGGCAACCCTCACTGCCGGCGGCAATGATATACCGGTATACCTGGAAGCCGGCTTTGACCTGGTGTTGAACATGGATGCTTCAGTGCCTTCGGGCTCAGCCGAGTTCTCCGGCTGGGGCAGTGATGAGAACATACTGCTGCAGTCATACAACAGTGAGGTGATTGGCGGTATCAGCCGCTCATACCTGAATGAACAGGCCAGGGAACTGACATCATACCCCTATCTTGATTTTGCAGACAGCATTGAAACGGTGAAAAGGGACTTTATTGAAGACTTCGATGGTGTTGACGGTATGAGTGAGGCATTCCTGAACTATATGGATACCGAGATACTTACAGAAAAATACCAGATGCTTCTCGCCTACCCTGACCTTTACGAGGGTGACGATATGCACAACACACCTGCAGCCTACTTTGATTTCCTGGAGGATGCCACAAGAAGCAACGAGGGGTGGCTGCTGAACCCCAGGTATGTGAACTTCCTGCTCTCCTACCTCGATTACGCCGCTGAGACCGACAGGGGTGAATATGAGTCCCTGCACCACAGGAACTATGAGCTTGCCGGCCGTAACCTGGAGGGAAGGAACAGGTATTATATACAGGCCCTTTCCGTGAGCAGGGAGATGAACTCCGGGGACATAGATCTGGCCATGGAGATGT
This sequence comes from Bacteroidales bacterium, assembly GCA_003557805.1. GTDB lineage: Bacteria > Bacteroidota > Bacteroidia > Bacteroidales > UBA7960 > PUPG01. The sequence goes on from PWNY01000316.1 coordinate 4,605, forward strand.
ATGAAGATTACATGGAAAACAGCCCGGTAGAGGAGTACAGGGAGAGCCTTGAGGCCTCCCTGGAAAACCTCAGGGCCCTGTGGGCAGGCAATCCTGCCCCGGGCTTTACAATGATGGATATAAATGGAAATGAGGTTTCACTTTCAGATTACAGGGGGAAGGTGGTTTACCTTAAGTTCTGGGCATCATGGTGCGGTCCCTGCATGCGCCAGGTACCTCCTGCCGCCGAGCTTAAGCAAAGGTTCGCAGGTGAAGAGGATCTTGTCTTTATGTATGTTTCAATAGATACCGATCCCCTGGCCTGGGAGAACTCAGTCGACAGCCATGGAATTACCGGTGTGCATATGCGTACGCCTGGACGGGAAAGGGGTGTGCCGGCACTCTACAATGTAAGGTGGATACCCACTTTTTATGTTATAGGCAGGGATGGCAATATCTTTGACCACCGCCCGCCAATGCCTTCCGACAGTGAGGTTGACCAGGTGCTGCAAGCGGCTCTTGCGGCATCCTGAGCTACAGCCCTTAAAACTGCCCGACAAATATACATTCAGCTGTATAAATATGCATAAAATCTTTTCTCTTTTGCCCTGAAAAAACTCATAAAGTGCTTAAAACGCTCGATTAAAACCCTTTTATATGCCGGCTGATGCATGCTTGCGGCCTGCTTCTTTTTATAAAGAACAGTTATAAATAACAAAATAATTTTTGAGGTTTAAATTTTTTGTATAAGTTTGCATTCTGTAAAAATAAAACAAGATGCAAAGTTTGTTTAGCACGATTTTTTTCCTCTTTATTCTTCTCTTTGGATCCCAGGGAAGAAGTGAGGATGGTGTGTAGATAAAACAACAGGAAAATAATCAGGCCCCCTTGCTTCTGAAAACAGCGAGGGGGCTTTTTTGTGCCCTGGTACTGCCCAGGATCCGGGTAAAATGTAAAAGAGTTATAAGAAAGAGGGATATGAAAAACAAGCTCAGAAGCGATACGACAATAAAGGGAAGGCTTAATGCAGGCGCCAGGAGCTTATGGCGTGCTAATGGAATGCAGGATGAACATATGGGCAGGCCGGTAATAGGTATAGCCAACTCATTTACCCAGCTGGTGCCGGGGCATATGCACCTTCACGGCACAGGTCAGATGGTCAAGGGGTGGATAGAGGAAAAGGGGTGTTTTGCAGCAGAGTTCAATACCATTGCGATAGATGACGGTATAGCCATGGGGCATGATGGCATGCTTTACTCACTGCCCTCCCGTGAACTTATTGCCGACAGTGTTGAATACATGGCCAATGCGCACAAGCTCGATGCAATCGTGTTTATAAGCAACTGCGACAAGATAACGCCGGGGATGCTGATGGCAGCAATGAGGCTTAATATCCCCTCTGTTTTTGTATCCGGTGGCCCGATGGAGGCCGGCCGCTACAAGGGCAGGGCGGTAGACCTTGTGGATGCCATGGTTATGGCCGCTGACGGAAAAGTGCCCGGTGACCAGCTGGATGAGATGGAAAGAAGTGCCTGCCCGGGATGTGGGGCCTGTTCGGGAATGTTTACCGCCAACTCAATGAATTGCCTTAACGAGGCAATCGGTTTGGCACTGCCTGGCAATGGAACCGTGGTTGCAACCCACTGTGAACG
>PWNY01000195.1 GCA_003557805.1 Bacteroidales bacterium
GAAGACGTGCAAGCAATGCCTTTACTGCAAGTTCTGTGAAATAGAACGGGTACTGCCTGTCATTGCCTTCAAGATAACCCAGGGCAGTGGTGAAATCGTCCAGCACAAGCTGGTAACCTTCTTCAATGGTGCCTCTTGAAGCGAAAGTGGTTTCATCTACTCCAAGGAAAGGCAATGTCTTGATGATCACGCCAAGTTCCTGGCCCTGGACAAGCGGCGCCCTGTGAAGATAAGGACGTGCATATATCTTCAGAAGGTCAAAATAGATATAACCGCGCATTGCATGGGCTTCACCCTTGGCGCGTTCTATCCTGCCCTGGGAACCTTCAACATCCTCAATATAATAAAGTATCGAGTTGAGGCGGTTGATATCGTTGTAACGTCCACCCCATATACCGAATCCTGCTCCCTCCTGGTTTGTGGGATGCTGAACCAGTCGTCCGGCATTTGTCTGTGCTATCTCCATCTGGTCTGAGAGCAGCTCACCAACAAGGTTCATCTCGCGGTGATTGTAGGTGCCACCCTGGAGCCTGTTGTAGGTGCCTGCCAGTGTGGCCTCTATACCCTCAATGTCCGCCATGGCCAGCTCCGCGGCCATGGAGGCGCGGGGGTACCTCTCCACGAAATCTTCACATGAGGTTGCGCCAATAAGCAGACCGGTCATGAAAAGAATGGATAATATAATATTGTATTTACGCATATCTGTTCTTTTTAATTGTTAAAATCTGGTGTTTATTCCGAGAGTAATCGACGATCCCTGCGGATATGTACCAAAGTCAGTCCCTGTAAATTCGGGATCAGCTCCGTTGTAATCAGTCCATGTATAAAGGTTTGTTCCGCGGGCAAATATCCGGAGGTTCTCCACACCGAATCGCTGAACAACAGCCCTTGGTATTGTGTAGGATAAAGTCAGATCCTTCAGGCGGATATAGTCAGTCCTTTCAAACATGTGCGAACCATAGGTGTTGGGTGTGCGCACGCTTCCAGGGTAAACATTTCCAAGTACCGGTATCGGGGTGGCAGTGATATGGCCGGGGCCTTCCCACCTGTCGGTTATCACCCTTGAAAACTGGTTCCTGTCACCTGTACCGAAATACCAGAACCTGGCATCCGAAAGGTACCTGCTTCCGCCTCCCGAATACTGGAAGAAGATCGATGCACCAAAGTTGCCTGCCTGGAATTCGTTGGTTATACCTCCGTACCATGGCGGAACTTCAGGTCCGAACCACCTTCCATCATCAAATGAAGGCTGGTATGTGATGTTGTTGTTCCTGTCGTAATACATCGGCCTTCCGTCTGCAGGGTTAACTCCTGCCCATACTCCCTGCATGTACCTGTCCTGTACAGCACGTCCCACATGACGGCGTGCACTGAACCAATCCTGTCCGGGAAGAAGCTCAAGTATCTCGCTGTCGGTGTAAGCAAAGTTGAGACTGGTGCTCCAGCGGAAGTTATCATTCTGGATATTAACTGTATTAACAACCACTTCTAAGCCCTCGTTCATTATCTCGCCAATGTTCTCGGTTATGCTTGACCAGCCGGTACTCTGGGGCAGCGGCCTTCCAAGCAGCAACTGGTTCTGCCAGCGCCTGAAAACATCCAGGTCAACATTCAGCCTGCCCCTGTAGGCTGTAAGGCTCGTTGCCAGGTTCAGAGTGGTGCTCTGCTCCCATGTAAGAAACTCGTTGGGAAGCTGTGTGGGATATATACCTACATCGCCCCTGTACTGGGTTCCACCGCTCCAGAGTCCAAGTGCTGCATAGGTTCCGGCAGCATCCGATCCTGCTGTACCGTAGCTGAGCCTTACCATCAGGTTGTCAATATTATCCATTCCTGCCATGAAAGGCTCCGCTGACATCCTCCAGCCTAGCGCGATAGCAGGGAAGAAGCCCCACCTGTTTTGTGCTCCAAAGCGTGAGCTGGCATCATAGCGGCCGGTAAGGGTAAGCATGTACTTTTCGTCATAAGTATAATTCAACCTGCTGAAAGCTCCCATGTGGGCCCTTTCGGTTTCGGTTCCGCCCCATGAGGTTGCCTCGGCGGAAGCACTCAAAACGTTCATATGTGGGTTGGGGAAGTTTACACCTATAACCGAAGTACTCCTGTAAATGCGCTCCCATGTTTCAAAACCGGCAACACCGCTTATCTCGTGTACATCAGCAAATGTATTCCTGAAGTTAAGGGTTTGTGTTGTCTGTACGGCGTAAATAGTTGTTTCATAGTCATACAGCCTTCCGTTTACCGCAAAACCGTCACTTGCCCTTGGGTCCTGCCACTGCTCGTCATCACTGTGGTTGTAATCAACACCGAATGCAAAGCGGTAGGAAAGATGATCAGTGAAATCATAGCTTGCACCAAGGTTGAGAACAGTCTTCAGGTTGTTTGCAATATTGTGGTCAAGCTCCGCGCTATTTACAAAATGTGAAGGATATGCACCGAACACACCCCTTGGAGCATTCCATAAGCCCCGGTGATCAGTTCCTGTATCAAGAATGCCGGCTTCCTCGGCCTGCCATGTATAAATGGGGTTTATCGGGGGGATCCCCGAGCCTGCTCTTACAGGACTTGACCATGCACCGCCAAGACGGGTAGTGTACTGGTTGGTAAGTCCGGCACTTACCTGCATGTCGAACCTGAGCCTGTCGGATGCATCGTGGTCAAGGTTCAGCCTGAAGTTGCTCCTGTCAAAATCGTATGCTATAACATGACCCTGAGTCCTGTTATGCGAAAGAGCTGCATAAAACCTCGTGGTTTCGCTTCCTCCCCTTGCAGTAAGGCGAGCTTCCGTGATATTTCCGGTTCTGAATGCAGCATCCTGCCAGTCGTAATGGGGGGTAGTGCTGAAATCCGGCACTCCGTCGGCGCCCAACTCATACCAGCCCCTGTCAACACCTGCCTGGATACGGCTCTGGGTTCTTGAATCCTCCAGTCCGTAGCGGTTAACATACCTTTCAAAATCGTACTGCGCCCACTGCGGCCCGTCCATTACAGGCATCAGCCTGTGGGGAGTACTGTAACCACGCTGAAGGTCAAAACTAAAATCGGTCTTCTCCCGGGCTTCGCCTCTTTTGGTTGTAATAATAATAACACCGTTGGCTCCGCGTGCACCATATATGGCAGTTGCAGCAGCATCCTTGAGCACCTCAAGGGATTCAATATCATTGAAATCCAGTGCAGCAAGTATGCTGGAAGATTCAGACCTGCGGCTCATTGACCCAGACTCGACCTCCACACCGTCAACTATCCATACCGGCCTGTTGGCGGCAAATGATCCCATACCGCGAACAATAACCGATACGTCACCGCCGGGGACACCGTCTGATGCAGAAACCTGTACTCCTGCTGCGCGTCCCTGGATAGCCCTTTCGATACTTGTTACGGGCATTCCTTCAATATCCCGGGAGCGAACGGACGATACCGACCCGGTAAGGTCTCTCCTGCGCTGAACCCCGTAGCCGGTCACAACAACCTCGTCAAGGCCAACCACATCAGGCTCCAGTTCAACGTCTATCGATCTCTGGTCTCCGACCATAATATCTCTTCTGATCATTCCAACAAAGGAGAACCTGAGAACAGATTCCTCAGATGGTACATCAATCGAATAGTTCCCGTCTATATCGGTCACTGTACCGATTGTAGTACCCCTCACAGCAACAGACGCCCCTGGTATGGGCTCACCGTCCTCAGCCGAGGTAACGGTTCCTGTAACTGTAATTTGAGCAATAGCTGCCGTGAAACTAACCATCAACAACAGCATAAAGCTAAATAGCAGTTTTTTTCTCATAAAAAAGTTTTTTAAGTTAAAAAATAATAACTCCATTATTTATTATAATAGAGATAGGAATTAAAAACATATATAAACAAAAAACAAAAAAAACAAACAAGTAAAAAAAATAAATCAAACAAAAAAAACATGTTCAAATACAACAAAAAAAGCCAAATAACAATAAAAAAATAAAAATAGAAATCAATAAAATGTATAAGAAGTGTATAAAAGATAGATGAAAATAAAATGAAAAAAGTTGCAGTAATGAGAATAAATAATAAGATATGTAAATAGATATAAAAAAGTAAAAATTAAGGTAGGAATAAAAAAAATAAAACACAAAGCAATAAAAGAAAAAATAAGAATGAAAATAAAATATTAGATAATAAAAATATCACAATAAGTAATTAATAAAAAAAATTTAAAAAAAAGTTATTTTTTTTGAAAAAAACCACCCGTTTTCACACCGGGTGGTTTTTTATCAATGCACCTGCTTGTATTAAAATGATGCAGGGCTATCTTGCCTGAAAATTAATCTCAATCCAGCTCAAATACTGCTGTAAGTGAAACATCTGAGGCAGGCACTGTGAGGGTGGTACTTGCCGCCTCCGGATCAGCAATGTGATCTATATCGCCTGTCCACTCAACGAACACATAACCTTCTGCAGGAGTTGCTGTAATAGTAACTTCCTCATTTTCGAGATATTCGCCATCTCCATCAACTGTTCCTCCTTCTGCGGGGCTTGCTGTAAGCGTTACCTCAAAGAAAGGAAGTTCGATGAATTCAGCGGTGAGGGTGACTTTTTCCTGCGGCATTGTTACAGTAGTATTTGCTGATGTATGATCGGCTACATGTGCAATATCGCCTGTCCACTCTACAAACTCGTATCCGTACTCCGCAACTGCTGCTATCGTGACACTTGTATTCTTCCTGTAATTACCTGATCCGGTAACTGTACCTCTTTCGGGATCAGCATTGAGCTCAAGTTCATACAGGGGCCTTAGAGTCAGCCTGAAGAATTTGTAGTTTTCACTTGGCGCCAGGTCTCTTTCCTCGAGTACTATGTACATAACTATTTCATCGCTGGGGAAGATCTCCATGTCCATTGACCCGAAGCTGCTGTTTGCAGGTATTGTTATCACACCGCCATCCTGGATACTGTAATCAGTTCCCGCTGTTGCGGTTGTTTCCAGGAGCACCCATTCGTCATGATCGGGTTGTTCCGTGGTGAGCCTGTTTGCATCGGTATCGCGGTAAAGCTGGTCAACCACATAGTATCCTATTTGTCGGCTTTGAGCTTTATGTGGACCGACAAGGGCTACCTGAATAGCTGCATCACCAACCACACCGTCATTTATGTTTACTGTTGCTGCCCAGAAAGACCCGACTGACACCCAGCTGGCATTGTTATGTGAAAGGTTTGAGAACTCCACAACGGGCGGCCCCTTGTAGGTGAAATCGTTGAGCCCGTCGAAGCACGACTGGGTAATGAACCCCAGTGTGGCTATAACGGTAATTGATATAATGAATTTTCTCATATTATCTGTGTTTAATAGTTTTTAAAAAATTAGTAGCCCGGGTTCTGGATGACGTTTTCATTTGATTCAACCTCGCCCGATACGGGGATGCGTTCAACAACCCTGTAGTCTGCGAATTCAAGGGGAGAACCTGCATCAACCCCAGGGATACCTTTGGGAATATCCATTCCCCTGCGCCTGAGGTCAAACCAGCGGTGTGACATCTCGCTGAAATACTCAACCCTCTTGTCAGTCAGCAACAGGTCAATGAAATCATCCTTGTTGTCAACCTCAATCGGCACACCACTCATGCCACGGTGGTCGCGCAGTATCTGAAGCATATCTATTGCATTGTCAAGCTGATCCAGCTCAGCATAGGCTTCGGCTGCAATGAAATACATCTCCGGCATTCTTATAACCTTGATGTCATCCCAGTTTGCTTCACCGCGGTAGCTGGAGTATTTGTCCTGGAACGGGCACATCTGTCCGCCCTTCTCCCTGACATAGTACATTTCTCCTGCAGGATGACCCATAGCACCGTATGCATCAAGCAACTGAACCAGGTCCTGGCGAAGTATTACATCGCCGTATCCCTGTCCTACCTCGGGGAAGTATGAAGCCATACCGGCAACGCTGGTATTCATGCCAGGCCTGTCGGCCGCAGTAAAGGCCAGCTCGAAGATGGATTCCGCACCCGGGGCGTCCGCAAAAACAGTCAGGTAAGATTCACGGTCTTCCGCATCTACCAGTCCGTTAGGCGCCTCAGCTATTACATCCTCGGCATAGTCTATCGCCTGCTGCCAGTTGCCCATGAAAAGGTGAAGACGTGCAAGCAATGCCTTTACTGCAAGTTCTGTGAAATAGAACGGGTACTGCCTGTCATTGCCTTCAAGATAACCCAGGGCAGTGGTGAAATCGTCCAGCACAAGCTGGTAACCTTC